>JAIOII010001574.1 GCA_019912685.1 Kofleriaceae bacterium | reverse complement strand
CGCATGCGCCAGCGCGGCGGGCGGCTGGCGAAGTTCGCGCTCTCCGCCGGCGACGACTCGCCGCTGCGCCTGTTCGGGATGGTCGCGGCGGCGGCGACGACCTGGGCCGAGGGCGGCGGCCCGGTGTGGCAGCCGGCGTGGTGACGTCGCTCGGTGGTGACGCCGCCTGGCGGCGACGAGGCCGCCGCGATACACCCGGGCCATGAAGCCATCGGACGTTCCGCAGGAACGGCTCAGCGGCAGGATCGCGCTCGTGACCGGCGGCGGGCGCGGCATCGGGCTCGCGATCGCGCTCCGGCTCGCCAGGGATGGCGCCCGGGTCATCGTCACCGGGCGCACGCACGACGATCTCGACCGCACGGCGCAGTCGATCGGCGGGCACGCGCTCGTGTGCGACCTCGCGGATCGCGCCGCGACCGACGCGATGATCACGCAGACGCGGGCGATCGGTCGCGTCGACATCCTGGTCAACAACGCGGGCATCGCCGAGAGCGCGCCGCTGGGCAAGACCGACGACGCGATGTGGGACCGGATCATGGAGCTGAACGCGACCGTGCCCTTCCGGCTGACGCGCGCGTTCACGCCCGCCATGATCGACGCCGGCTGGGGGCGCGTCATCACGATCGCGTCGAACGCCGGCCTCACCGGCTATGGCTACACCTCGGCGTACTGCGCGGCCAAGCACGCGGCGGTCGGCATGACGCGCGCGCTCGCGGTCGATCTCGGCCGCACCGGCGTGACGGTCAACGCCGTGTGTCCCGGGTGGGTCGCGACGCGCATGGCCGACGAGGCGATCGCGCGCATCCAGGAGCGCACCGGCCGCGACGCCGCGGCGTCACGCGCCGCGCTCGAGAGCATGAGCCCGCAGCGGCGGCTCGTCGAGCCCGAGGAGGTCGCGGCGGCGGTCGCCATGCTGTGCACCGAGGGGGCGCGCGGCATCCACGGCCAGACCCTCGTCATCGACGGCGGGCAGGTGCTCAAGTGAGCGGCCCGGGGGTGGTCGTCGTGCCCGGCTGGCCGCAGCCGCGTGGCTATGCGAACGGGATGGTCGGCGAGGGCCGCGTGCTGTTCGTCGCCGGGCAGATCGGCTGGGAGCCCGATGGGTCGTGGAAGAAGCTGGACCTCGTCGGTCAGTTCGGTCAGGCGCTCGACAACGTGGTGCAGGTCGTCCGCGCCGCGGGCGGCGGACCGGAGCACCTCGCGTCGCTCACGATCTACGTGACGGACATCGAGGCGTATCGCCGGGATCACAGGGCCGTGGGCGCCGTCTACCGCGCGATCATGGGCAAGCACTTCCCGGCGATGGCGCTCGTCGCGGTGAGCGCGCTCGTCGAGCCGCGCGCGCTCGTGGAGATCCAGGGGTATGCGCTCCTGTGACGTGATGCGGCACCGGGGGACGCGGACGCTGTCACCCGCGGTCGGCAGTCCCGTCAGACACTTTTCTTGCTTCCCGCTTCTGTTCCGGTGGTCGAGTCGAGTAGGTTGCGCAGATGCGCAAGCTCTCTCTCCTCGTTATCCCGGTCGCCGCACTCGCCGCCTGCGGCGGTGACGACGGCGGCGACGTCACGCCGATCGACGGTCCGAGCGGCACCGATACCGCCCCCGTGACCTGCACGGTGTCGACCGACAGCTACGGCGACAAGGGCGCGCTGCAGGGCGCCGCCACCTTCGCGTCGAGCCAGATGAACCCGGCGATCTATCGCATCGCCATGCAGGGCCTGCTCGAGGGCGCGGAGCCGACGGACGTGCTCTTCGTCGACTTCTTCACCGGCTACGAGCCGTTCGGGACGCAGATGGCGCCCACCGCCGTCGTGCCTGGCACGTACCCGCTCACCGGCGCGCAGCTCGACTTCGAGACCTGCGGCGTGTGCGTGACGATCGGCACCAACGCGACGCAGACCGGCTACGACGACGACTACATGGTGACCGGCGGCACGGTCACGGTCACCGCGGTCGGCGACGCGGTCGGCGAGACGCTGACGTTCTCGGTGTCGAACCTGCAGTTCCAGCACGTCAACATCAACGCCGACACGGGCGCGACGACCGCCGTGGGCGACGGTTGCACGACGAGCATCTCGAACGCCACGTTCACCGGCATGGTGATGGCGCCGCAGATGATCGCGGTCGGCGCGACGACGATCCCGGGCCGCCCGACGAAGACGCGCTTCTGAGCGCTACTTCGCGCGCAGCAGGCTCACGGCGACGCCGGACGCGTCGACCTGGATCTTGAACCGCGACTCGACCGGCATGCCGGCGAGGGGCTTCACGGCGTTGATGATGCAGCTCTTCTCGCCGGGTGAGAGCTCGCCCGCGCCGAGGTAAGCCTTCGCGCCGGCGCCGCGGGCGACGATGGAGACGCCGAGGACGCGCCCCGGCGTCGATCGAGCCGTGAAGCACGGCGCGATCGCCGCCTGCACGCGCGCTTCGGTGTCGTCGGCTGGTGCGGGCGGAGCAGCGGGAGCGGCGGGCACGGGCAGAGCGGCTGGCGCATCGGGGGCAGCGGGAGCAGCCGCGGCTTCGTGATCGGGCACGGGCACGGGCACGGGCACGGGCACGGGATCGGCGTCGGGCTCGGTGATGGCGGCGGCGACGACCGTGGTCGCCGCCGCCATCACCG
>JAIOII010001573.1 GCA_019912685.1 Kofleriaceae bacterium | reverse complement strand
GCCAGCGGCTCGCTCGACCCGTCGAGCGTGAACACCGCCGAGCGACCGGCGACGAGGCCGCCGTCCGGCGCGGCGACGACGGCGGTGATGCCGCCCGAGCGCGCGATGGGCACGGTGACGCCCCGCGGATCGAAGCCGTCGCGTGCGTCGTAAGCCGCGTGCACCGGATCGGCGTGCACCTCGTCGCGCGCGCCGAGCTGGCCGTCGTTCGCGCCGTGCTCCTGGATCACGCCGACGAGGCCGACGCCGGACACGGTCTCGATGAACCCCGCGGTGACGACCTTGTCCTTGCCGTCGATGACGCGCGCGCCCGCGGGCGCCGCGCCGCCGGCGGTCACCGAGACGATCTTGCCGCCGTCGATCACGACCGTCGCCGTCTCGAACGTCTGCCCCGGCTTCACGTGCACCTTCGCGCCGACGATCGCGATCCGCTCGGCGCGCGCCGCACCCGCGCTCAGCACCACCGCCGCCAGCACCAGGCCAGCCGCCCTCGTCACCTGGCACCTCCATCGGTCGAGACGCCCAGCTCGTAGTCGGCGGGCCTCAGCCCGGCGCTGCGCTCGTACGTCACCTCGCCGCCGGCGACGACCAGCTCCGCCCGCGCGTACACCGAGAACGGCGACGCGCTCCAGAGGACGACGTCGGCGCGCTTGCCGGGCTCGAGCGTCCCGGTCACCGAGTCGATGCCGAGCACCCACGCCGCGTCGGCCGTGATCCAGCGAAGCGCCGTGTCCTCGTCGATCGCGAGCCCGGCGCGTCGCCCCGCTGCCAGCGCCTTGGCCGCCTCCTGGTTGAGCCGCTGGATGCCGATCGCCGAGTCGGAGTGGATCGTCGCGCGCCCGCCCTGCGCGGTCACGAGCGCCGCGTTCTCCGGGATGCCGTCGTAGGCCTCGAGCTTGAAGCCCCACCAGTCGGCCCACGTGTTCACCGCGATGCCCTCGGCGGCGAGCAGGTCGCGGATCTTGTACGCCTCGAGCGCGTGGTGGAACGAGCGGATGCGGAAGCCCATCTCGCGCGCGATCGCCATCATGTTCGCCATCTCGTCGGCGCGGTAGCAGTGCACCTGCACGAGCACCTCACCGCGCAGCACCGCGGCCAGCGTCTCGAGCTTCAGATCGACGGGCACCGGCTCGGGTGCCGTCTCGCCGGCGATCGGCTTGCGCTTCGCCCCCGCGCCCTCGTCGAGCTCGGCCGCCCGCTTGCGCCGCTCCTCCCAGCGCGCTCGCGCACTGGCGTACGACGCCCGCTTCGCCGCGTACGCCGCCGCCTCGTGGAAGGCCGCGCGGAACGCCGCGTACTCGCCCATGCGCGTCGCGGGGCCGCCCTTGTCGCCGTAGTTGCGCTTCGGGTTCTCGCCGCAGGCCATCTTGATCGTCGGCGGCGCGCCCGGGAACCCGACCTCGGCGGCCGTGCGGCCGGCGCGCATGGCGACGGTGAAGCCGCGCCCGCCGATCAGGTTGGCCGAGCCCGGCAGGACGAGCGCCGCGGTCACGCCGCCCGCCGCGGCCCGCTCGATCTGCGGGTCCTGCGGCCAGTAGCCGTACTCGGCGCGCGCCTGCGCCGTCACCGGCGCGACCGACTCGTTGCCGTCGGCGTGCGCGCGGCTCGAGGGCGCGCCGTACACGCCGATGTGCGAGTGCGTGTCGATGATCCCCGGCGTGACGAACTTGCCGGCGCCGTCGATGACGCGCGCGCCGAACGGCACCTCGGTCCCGGGCCCGCCGAGCTGCGTGATCGCGCCGCGCTCGAGCACGATCACGCCGCGCTCGATCGCCTTGCCC
The DNA here is from genome assembly GCA_019912685.1 of Kofleriaceae bacterium. Lineage (GTDB taxonomy): Bacteria > Myxococcota_A > Polyangia > Haliangiales > Haliangiaceae > UBA2376. The sequence goes on along the minus strand of JAIOII010001573.1, from coordinate 2,731 downwards.
GTCGCGGTCAGGATCGTCGCGCCGCGGATCGCGATCGTCGTCGCCCGCGGGTTCTCGAGCGACGCGGCGAGCGGCGGCGTGACCGGCGCCACACCGCGCGGGTAGAAGCCCTCGCTATCGATCCAGGGGACCGGCACGTCGAGCTCGGGCTTGTCGGCCCCGGTCGGTGCGACAGGAGGTGTCGCACGTCCTCCGCAGCCGACCATGACGGCGATCAAGAGCACCACGCGCATGGGGGAGGTTTTACAGGCAGAAGTCCGAAAAGTTGCCGCCGCGTTACGTCGAACGTGATGCTTGGACGTAAAAGGGCCACCAGGGTTGGCCTGTGGCCTCTCCATTGCCGTCCCAAGGGGGCCGGCCAGCTCGGAAAAAGGACATCATGAAGAAGCAGAGCCTGATCATCGCCTCCTCGTTGCTCGGCATCACCGCCAGCGCCTCGCTCGCGATGGCGGAGGTCAACCAGCCGCAGGAGATCATCATGCGGCCCCTGACGACACCGGGAGGCCAGATCACGGTCGCCGGTGATCTCGCGTTCCTCATCATCCCCGACGTCGACACCGGCATCGGCCTCGGCATCGGCGGCAGCTACGGCGTCGACGACAACATCGAGGTCGGCGCCGCGTACGGCCTCAGCCTCGCGCCCGAGTTCGAGGCCAAGGGCGACTTCCGCGTCGAGGCCGCCTACCGCATCATGGACGGCAACCTCGCCGTCGCCGCCGACGTCTCGACCGGTTACGACCTGTTCAGCGAGAGCATCGATCCGCTCGCCCTGGGCGCTCGCGTGCGCTTCCGTCTGAACGACCAGCTCGCGATCCAGTCGGGCGGCGGCCAGCTCCGCATCGCGCTCGACGGCGACGTCAAGCCGATCACCCTCGGCCTGCCGGTGGGCGTGGCGTACCAGGCGTCGCCTCAGATCCACGCCTTCGTCAACACCGAGCTCGCCAACATCTCGATCTCGGACAGCGAGACGCTCGTGTTCGGCGCGGACTACATCCCGCTCGCGGTCGGCGCGTTCTTCTCACCGTCGAACACGATGGACCTCGGCGGCGCGATCTCCTGGTTCGATCTCAAGGAGGCGTCGGACTTCATCGCCATCACCCTCGCGGCTCGTCTCCACATGTGAGCCGCGGCGGCGCCGCTACAGGCGCTGCCCCCACGCGTGGCGTGCGACCAGCGCATCGGCGCGCGCCCGCGTTCCCCCATCGAGCTGGCTGTCGGCGGCGAGCGTCATCGCCGCCGCCAGCTCGGCCGGCGTGCCGAACCGGTCGGCGCGGTCCTTGGCCATGCCGACCGCGAGCACGCGGTCGACGTCCTCGGGCAGCTCGGCGAGCACCGACGGACGCGTCGGCATCTTGTAGACGACGTCGTAGAGCGTGGTCGGCACGTCCTTGCCCGTGAACGCGGGGTGGCCGGTCAGGCAGCGGTACGCGATCGTCGCCAGCGCGTACACGTCGGTGCGCAGGTCGACGTCCTCGCCGCGCGCCTGCTCCGGCGACATGTAGCCCGGGGTCCCGACCACGTGACCGGCGGTGAGCGTGCCGCCGCTGCCCGCCAGCTTCGACACGCCGAAGTCGAGCAGCTTCCAGAGGAAGCGGCCGTCGCGCTCGCTCAGGAACAGGTTGTGGGGCTTGATGTCGCGATGGACGACGCCGGTCCGGTGCGCGACCGAGAGCCCCGCGGCGATCTGCTTGATCAGGCCCAGCACCTGCGCCAGCGACAGGCGGCGCGAGCGGCGGAGGTGGTGCGCGAGATCGAACCCGCGCAGGCGCTCCATCGCGATGAACGGGATCTCGCCGGCGGTCATGCCGACCTCGTACACCGCGCACAGGTGCTCGCTCTCGAGGCGCGCGGCGACCTCGGCCTCGCGCAGGAAGCGCGCGACCGCCTGCGGATCGGCGAGCGTGCTCGGATGGAGCAGCTTGACCGCGGCGTCGGTGCCGTCGTGCACGCTCTTCGCGTCGTAGACCTCGCCCATGCCGCCGCGCCCGATCAGGTTGCCGAGGCGGTAGCTGCCGACCTCCTGCTCGGTGTACCGCCCGGGGCCGCCGACCTTGAGCGCGCGATCGAGCTCCTGCCTCACCTCGGCGAGCAGCGCCTCGCGCATCGAGATCGCGCGCACCGCGCGATCGAGGCGCTCGACCGCGTCCATCGTCGCGCGCCGGCTGCGGCGGCCGAAGAAGAGCGCGGACGCGTAGAGCAGCTGGATCGTGACCTGGCTGATGATCTGCTCGCGCAGCGGCAGCTCCCCGGTCTTGATGACGCCGATGTCGGGCATCGCCTCGGTCATGACGAGGATCGCGAGCACGAGGTGCCCGACGACGCCGATCGAGATCATCGCGAGCGTCGCGCGCAGATCCTGGCCGAGCGCGAAGAAGTAGATCCCGAACAGCATCACCGCCGACGCCGGCGACGCGACGCCCCAGTACAGCACCCCGCCGAGCACGGCGAGGAAGCCGGTCATGCCCGGCAGGATCACGCGGCCCGGCGTGAAGCGCTGGGGTTCGCGGATCTGGAGGAGCAGCCAGCTGACCGCGCCCACCATGATCGCGACCGCGCCGGCGAAGAGCGCCTTGGCGAGCGGATCGCCGGCGGCGAGCGACATCGCGAGCACCGCGAACACGCCGATCGCGATCGCGAGCTTCGAGAACGCGCGCGTGCGCTCGACCTCCTCCGCCCGCATCGCCTCGAGCGGCGTGGTCGCGGTGCTCGCGATGTCGCTCGCCGCCGGCGA
>JAIOII010001572.1 GCA_019912685.1 Kofleriaceae bacterium | reverse complement strand
GAGCTCGCCACCGCCTACCGCCGCGCGCCGCGCACGCTCGCGAACCTGCGCGTCCTCGCCGAGGCGCTCGAGCGGCTCGGCGAGTGGACCGAGCTCGCCGAGGTCCGCCAGGCCGAGCTCGAGATGACCCCCGCGCCCGAGCGCCCGCGCCTCGCCGCGACCCTCGCCAGGATGGCGGAGGACAAGCTCGGCGACGTCGAGACCGCAATCCGCTTCCACCAGATCGCCGCGCAGGGCGGCACGTCGACCGACAGCCACCGCGATCTCACCCGCCTCCTCGAGCGCACCGAGCGCTGGCCCGATCTCGCCGCCGCCCTCGAGCGCGAGCTCGCGTCGGCGCCGCCGTCGAACATCGAGGCGCAGATCGCGATCCTCTCCCGCCTCGGCCAGCTCCGCGAGGAGAAGCTCGGCAAGCCCGCCGACGCCGCGCTCGCCTACGAGTCGATCGTCGAGCGCCGCCCGCAGTTCGTCCCCGCGCTCGAGGCGCTCGAGCGGCTCTACGAGCGCCTCGGCCGCGACAAGGACCTGATGCGCGTCCTCGAGGCGCGCGCCGACTCGACCATCGACAAGCTCGAGCGCGCGCAGCTCCACAGCCGGATCGCGCAGGTGAAGCAGAACCGCGGCGATCCCGACGGCGCGATCGCCGCGTACACCGCGGCCTTCATCGCCGACCCCGCCAACCGCGAGGTGTTCACGTCGCTCGAGAAGCTCTGCTACAAGCACGAGCGCTGGGCGGCGGCGATGAAGCTCTACCAGAGCGCGATCGACCTCGTCGAGAGCGGCGCCTCGCGCGCCTACCGCCTCGGCGACCTCTACGCGCGCCGCGGCCAGGTCCAGCTCCAGTACCTGGGCGAGCTCGACGCCGCCGCGTCGTCGTACGTGAAGGTCGTCGAGATCGACCCCGAGAACGACACGAGCGTGAAGTTCCTCGAGTCGATCTACTCGCAGAAGAGCGACTGGTCGGGCCTGATCGGCGTGTACGAGAAGCGCGCCGGCCTCACCCGCGACGACGAGCGCCGCCTCGAGTCGCTCCGCCGCGCCGCCCGCGTCGCCGCCGCCAAGATGCGCGACTTCGGCGAGGCGGCGCGCCTGTACCAGCACATCCTCGACATCGACCCGTCGGACACCGAGGCGCTCGACGCGCTCGAGCGCTGGTACGAGCGCAACCAGGACTGGGGCAAGCTCGTCGAGGTCCTGCGCCACCGGCTCGCGACCGCGCCCGCCGGCGACGCCGCGACGATGCTGCTCAAGCGCATCGCGCAGATCAGCGAGGAGGGCCTGCGCGACGAGTCGCGCGCCGTCGAGCACTACCAGCGCATCCTCGAGATCGCGCCGGCCAACAAGGAAGCGCTCGAGGCGCTCGGCCGCATCTACGAGTCGACCGAGCAGTGGGCGGAGTTCGTCGACGTCACGCGCCGCCAGATCCGCGTCACCACCGACCGCAACCTGAAGGCGCTCCTCTACTTCAAGTGCGGCTCCGTCATGGAGGCCAAGTTCGGCAAGGAGGAGGACGCGATCCGCTACTACGACGCGGCGATCAAGACGTCGCCGTCGTGCCTGCCGGCCGTGCACGGCCTCCGCGATCTCTACCGCCGCCGCGAGGACTGGCCGCGCGTCATCCAGACCCTCGAGCTCGAGGTGAAGCTCTGGCAGGACGACAAGGAGCGCGCCGGCGTCTTCGCCCAGATCGGGCGCATCTACGAGCAGCGCCTCGGCCAGCCCGACCGCGCGATGCACTACTACGAGAGCGCGCTCGCCGTCGACCCCGAGTGCTTGCCGGCGAACCAGGCGCTGTTCGAGCACTACTTCGACGCCGGCGAGTGGCAGCGCGCCCTGCCGCTCGCCCAGGCGCTCGCCGTCAAGGCGATGCGCGAGGGCGATCCCAACACGCGCAGCGAGTTCTACCGCCGCCGCGGCGTCGTCGCCCACAACACCGGCGACTCGCGCGGCGCCGCCGAGAGCCTGATCGTCGCCCTCGAGATCAAGCCCAACAACCTCGCGGCGCTCGACGGGCTCCTCGAGCTCCAGCGCAAGCACCCCGACGCGTGGGACTTCGACGCGATCTACCGCGAGCTCGACAAGCTCTACAAGAAGCGCGACGACGCCGGGCCGTTCCTCGCCCGCGTGCGCGTCGCGCAGGCCGGCATGAAGGAGCGCGACGGCGACCTCGACCAGGCGCAGCAGCTCTACGCCGAGGCGGTCGCGCTCGCGCCCGACGACTTCGAGGTCCTGTCGGCGCTCATCACGCTCCACCTCAACATGCGGCGGTGGAGCCACGCCGTCGACGCGATCGTGAAGTTCCTGAACGGCGCCTCCAACATCGCCCCGGGGGTGCGCGTCGGCGCGCTCATGCGCCAGGCCGAGATCCACGCCGACTGCGAGATGGAGCCGCACCGCGCGATCAGCGTGCTGCGCGAGGTGATCCGCCTCGACCCGATGCACGAGGAGGCGTACTACCGGCTCGCCCAGGAGCACTACCTCCTCGGGCGCCACACCGACGCGCGGGCCGCCGTCGATCGCGTCATCGAGCTGGCCGCGGCGCCGGGCTCGGCGATCTCGCCGGAGAACCTCGCCCGCTACTACTACTACCGCGGTCGCATCACCGAGACCTCGGGCGACCAGCGCGGCGCGACCTCGCAGTACCGCCGCGCGAGCGAGTACGACCCCGGCTACGCGCCCCCGGCGCTCGCCCTCGCGCGCCGCACCGCCGAGGCCGGCGACCAGCGCGGGGCCGAGACGCTGCTCATCGACGCGGCGCACGCGGCGATGGAGAAGGGCGGCCCGCGCGCCGCCGTGCCGCTC
>JAIOII010001571.1 GCA_019912685.1 Kofleriaceae bacterium | reverse complement strand
GCGCTGCGGCCGGGCGGCGCCCTGCTCGTCGGCGACTGCGTCCTCTACCCGGCCGGCGCCGGCGAGCGCCGGATGCGCGCGGCGTGGTCGGCGCACATGCAGGCGCACGGCATGACCGACGCCGAGGCCGAGGCCGCGTTCGCGCGCTGGAACGCCGAGGACCACTACCTGCCGCTCACCGAGGAGCTGCGCCTGCTCGCGACCGCCGGCTTCGCGCGCCCCGACGTGTTCTGGCGGCGCGGGCCGTGCGCGATCTACGGCGGCTTCGCCGAGTAGCCGCGACCGCGACCGCGCCCTGGCGCCTTCAGCGACCGAACGCGACGCGGCCGAGCCGACCGAGCAAGACGTCGAGCGCGACGCGGTTGTCGCCGCCCTCGGGCACGATCAGGTCCGCCCAGCGCTTGCTCGGCTCGACGTACTCGAGGTGCATCGGCCGCACGGTCGCGTAGTACTGGTCGCGCACCGAGTTGAAGCTGCGGCCGCGCTGCTCGAGATCGCGGCGGATGCGCCGCATGAGCCGGATGTCGGCGTCGGTGTCGACGAAGATCTTGATGTCCATCTGCTCGCGCACGGCCGCGTCGACGAACACCAGGATCCCCTCGACGATGATCACCGGCGCCGGCGCGACCGGGCGCGTCGTCGCGCTGCGCGTGTGCGTGACGAAGTCGTAGATCGGGATCTCGACGGTCTGGCCCGAGCGCAGGAGCCGCAGGTGCTCGGCGAGCAGCCGGCTCTCGAGGCTCGACGGGTGGTCGTAGTTGATCTCGGCGCGGGCCTCGGGCGTGAGGTGGCCCTGATCGAGGTAGTAGCTGTCGTGATCGATCACGACGCAGCGCTCGGGCGGGATCGAGGTCGCGAGCTTCTCGGCGACCGTGCTCTTGCCCGAACCGGTGCCGCCGGCGATGCCGATGACGAGCGGGCGATCGGTGGGTACGTCGGGCACGGCCGTTTCTTGCACGGCGGCGCCTACGGGAGCAAGTCGACCAGGTCGCGCTGCAGCTTCGCGACGAGCTCGTCGGGCACCATGCCCTTCAGGTCGACCATCGTACCGTGGCGGAGCACGGTCCACTCCGGCATCACGAGGTCGAAGGCCGGGTGCTCCGTCAGCTCGGAGAGCTGGCCCTTCAGCTCGGCCTCGCCGGCCTTGGCCGCGTCCTCGTCGGGGAAGTAGGTCGCGACCTGGAAGGCGAGCGCGCCGTCGCCGTCCTCGTCGACCTCGCCGAGCGAGATCCGCGCGGTGATATCGGCCTGCTTCATCGTCTCCGAGTCCACCGCGCGCGCGAGGCTCTGGCGCGTCGCGACGAGCCACAGGCTCGCCCGCCGATCGATCCCGCCGGCGAGCTCCATCACCCGCGTCGGCCTGGGCGGCCGACCGAGCCGCGCCGTGATGAACGCCTGATCGGCGCCGGGGCGCGTCGACATGACGAACGTGTGCTCGTCGAGCCAGCCGACGACGCGCGTCGTCCCGGCGGGCGAGCGCACGAGCGACAGCGCGCCGTCCTTGCCCGCGCGCTTCACCGTGCCGTCGTCGCCGGCGACGCAGCCCTCGATCTCGTCCCGGGTCCAGGTCCCGCTCGCGACGAGGTCGTACGTGCCGAAGCCGCCGACGATCGCCATCGAGAGCCAGGACGCGCGATCGCCGAACGGCAGATCGCAATCGCCGATCATCCCCTCGAGCGCGCCGCGCAGGAGCGGCTGCTTGCGCACCGCCGCGAACGCCTGGGACAGCTCCGGCGC
>JAIOII010001570.1 GCA_019912685.1 Kofleriaceae bacterium | reverse complement strand
CTCCGGCGTCGCGCCGCCCGGCGGCATCACGTAGGCGCCGGCGCGGCGCCGCACGCGCGCCATCGCGAACGGCAGCTCGATCACCGACGCGAGGTCGATCACCTCGGCGCGCGCGCCGCGGGCGAACATCGCCTCGAGCGTGCGCACCTTGTTGCCGCCGTACACGGGCGACGTCAGGTCCTCGCGCTTGCACCAGACGTCACCGTCGAGGTCGAGGCGCGTGACCGGCGTCGGCCACGCGCCGAGGCGCACCCAGGGCACCTGGCGGCCGACCTGGGGCAGGGCCCGGAACAGCGCGACGTCGTCGAGCGACCGCGTCACGGCGGCCCGGTCAGTGCTTCTCCGGGACGTAGTCGGGCGGCGCCGCGAGCTCCCCTTCACCGAAGAGGAACTGCTCGCACTGCTCCTTCAGGACGTCGTGCGCCTTCTTCTGCGTGAGGTCGAGGCGGTACTCGTTCACGATGCGCTTCGAGTGCTCGATCCACTGCTGCCACGCCTCTTGCGAGATGGTCTCGAAGATGCGCTGGCCGAGGGCGTCGGCGAACGGCTTGTAGGGGAGGCCGGGGAGCTCGGCGCCGAGCTTGGCGCAACGGACCATACGGGGCATGCGGCGGATTCGACCAGTGAACCGCGCCTTCGGCAACCTCTCCAGCGAAGACTTCCGTATTCGCTGGAGACCGTCCCGTAGAGTGGCCTGGGCGTCGGAGCGGCGTTCCGTGTCGAAATCACATCAGTTTCGTGACGGGTTCGGTTAGTGTACCGACGTGCGGGGACCTCGTTACCTTTCCATCTCGTTCGTGTGCCTTTTTGCTGCCGCGTGCGGCGGCGACGACGGCCCGGGCCTCGAAGACTTCTACCCCGAGCTGCCGCCGACCGGCGGCGCCCAGGGCGCGTGGGCCGGCGAGATCACCTCGGCCAACCCCGAGGAGCTGATGACCGGGCCGGCGGCGCAGGGCCAGATCGGCGACTTCTACATCCGCAACGAGAAGGTGCGCTTCGTCGTGAGCGCCCCGACGCGGCTCATCGGCGTCGTCCCCCAGGGCGGCAACATCATGGACGCCGCGGAGATCGGCCCCGACGGCACGCAGCTCCTGCCCGATCACTTCGGCGAGCTTTCGCTCATCTACAAGGCCGGCCGCACCTGCGAGCACACGACGATGGAGATCGTGCGCGACGGATCGCAAGGCGGCGCCGCGGTGCTGCGTGCGCGCGGGCGCAGCGGCAACAACGACTTCATCAACCTGAAGGGCATCGGCATCCTGCCGGTCTCGGATGACCTCGACCCCGACGTCCCCGACGAGTTCGAGTGCGCGACGACGTACATCCTCCAGCCGGGCGCCCGCCACATCGAGGTGTACTGGTCGCTCTTCAACGGCGGCTCGACGCGGGTCATCGGTCCGCTCGGCATGCTGAACGACACCGGCGGCGAGGTCGAGGCGTGGGGCAACGGCCGCGGCTTCGAGCGCGCCGGCGTCGAGGCGCTCACCACGCTCACCGATCCGTCGCCGATCGACTTCGTCGTGTACCAGGCCACGCCGGGGCCCGGCTACGGCATCATCCCGCGCTTCGACACGCCGACCCCGAGCTCGGGCTTCCTCATCGCCGGCGTCTCGATCGTGCTGTTCGGCGCCGACAACCTGCTCGACATCCTCGATCCCAGCACGTACACGCTCGGCCTCGATCCCGGCGCCGGCAAGCTGGCGCGCGTCGACGTCGTGGTCGGCGCCGACGCCGAGGACACCGACGTCGTCTTCCGCGAGGTGCGCGCGGCTCCCGAGCCGATGACGGAGATCGGCGGCACCGTCTCGTGGAGCGCGGGCACGTCGCCCATCGTCGGCGGCCGGGTCGGCGTCTACGGCGACACCAACGGCAACGGCCAGGTCGACGAGATGGACAAGCCGTGGAGCTACCTCGACGTCGCCGCGGATGGCACGTACAGCGGCAAGGTGCCGACCACGGCGGGCCCGCTGCTGGTCCGCGCCGAGGTGAAGGACACGTCGCGGTCGTCGGCGGCGGCCGCGGGCGCGTCGGTGGCGCTCACCCTGCCGGCCCCGGTGAAGGTCGACTACACGATCGTCGACGACGCGACCGGTCAGCCGATCCCGGGTCGCCTGCTCGTGGTCGGCGAGCACCCGGTCCTCCCCGACAAGGGCGTGTTCGAGACCTACGATCGCCTGCCGGGCGTGGTGCGCTCCGTCCACTCGATGCGCGGCACGACGACGGGCGCCAGCGCGGACGCGCCGCTCTACCTGCCGCGGGGCGGCACCTACCGCATCTACGCGTCGCGCGGCACCGAGTGGTCGATGGCGTCCTTGCCGTTCGACGCCACCGCCGACGGGGCGCTGACGTTCCACCTGCGCCGCGTCGTCGACACGACCGGCTACCTCGCCACCGAGTACCACGTGCACCAGGTCGGCTCGCCGGACTCGCCGGTCGGCTCGGAGGAGCGCATCAAGTCGGCGGTGTCGGCGGGCATGGAGCTGTTCGCGATGACGGATCACGACGTCGTCACCGATCTGCAGCCGCTGGTCGAGAGCCTCGGGCTGGAGAACGTCCTGCGCGTGATGCCGGGCATCGAGGTGACGCCGTTCCCGTACGGCCACTTCAACGCGTGGCCGCTCGAGGTGCAGCCGAACGCCAACGGCGGCGCGATCGACTGGGGCCGCGGGCGCGAGGGCTACGCGATGACGCCGGGCGAGATCTTCGCGGCGGCGCGCGAGCGCGGCGCCCGCGTCGTCGAGGTGAACCACCCTCGCGGCGACAGCGCGTTCACGCGCTTCCAGAAGTACTTCGATATCGCCGAGCTCGAGTACGACTACGAGAACCGCGTCATGTTCGGTGACTTCGGCGGCTCGCCGACGCCGAACTCGTGGCTGCGGCTGCCGGAGGAGACGCTCTGGAGCGACAGCTGGAACGCGCTCGAGGTGTGGAACGGGTTCGGCATGGACGACACCGATGGCGACGCGCGCAACGAGTGCACGTCGCTCGATCTCGTCCTGCGCGACTGGTTCAACATGCTCTCGATGGGCTTCTACGTCGCGCCGATCGGCAACAGCGACACGCACGAGAGCGTGAAGACGCCGGTCGGCATGCCGCGGACGATGGTGCGCGTGCCCGACGACTCGGGCGCCGCGCTGGCGTCGGGCGCGTCGATGGAGCCCGTGCTCCAGGCGATCGAGGGCACGCAGGCGGCGCGCGACATCGTGGTCACCAACGGCCCGATGATCGCGATCACCTCCGGTGGGCAGCCGGCGATCGGGCGGCAGGTGCCGGCGACCGCCGGCTCGATCACGCTGGTCGCGACGGTGACCGCGCCCGACTGGGCCGAGTTCGACACGATCGAGATCTTCGCCAACGAGACGCCCGCGTCGCCGCGCGCCCGCTCGAGCGATCCCGTGAGCATCGTCCCGCTCAAGTGCTGGACGACGCGCCAGCTCGACACGCTCCACGCGATGGACCCGTGCTCGCTGGCGCGCACCGCGCCGGAGTCGATGCAGGTCCAGGTGCAGACGGTGCCGGGCACGGGCAACCACCGCTTCCTGCAGGCGCAGGTGACGATCACGCTCACGGCGGCGGACATCCGCACCATCCGCAGCGGCGCGACGGGCACGGACGCGTGGCTGGTCCTGCGTGCGCGCGGTGACCGCGCGATCTTCCCGGTGCTGACGGACGGCGTCGTGGACGCGCAGACCTTGCCGGTGCTGGTGAGCGGAACCGCCCAGGACGTCGATCTGGTGCTGCGCGGGCGAGGTGTGTTCGCGATGGCGTTCTCGGCCCCGGTTTTCCTGGACTTCGACGGCAACGGGTACCGCGCGCCGTTCGAGCCCTGAGCGGGTCGGGCGCGGGCAACCACGTGGGCCCCTCGCGGGTCGATATCGATGACCACCGACGGGCTTGCGCCCGCGGTCCCGCCGGGCCACCCTGGTAGAGCCAGGACGCCCTTCGGCAGCCTCAGGACAGGCCGGAAAGTCCAGGAAGTCATCGATGGATAGCTCGATCTGGGACCTCATGAGCCATGGCGGCTACGCCATGTGGTTCATCGTGGCGTTCTCGGTGATCTCCCTCGCGGTGGCCATCGAACGCGCCGTCGCCATGTGGCAGTTCACGACGCGCGCCCGCGCGCTCTCCGAGACCGTCCTCCGCTGCTTGCAGAAGGGCGCCGTCCAGGAGGGCCGGAGCGCGTGCGAGCGCTCGCCGTCGCCGCTCGCCGACGTGTTCCTCGTGGGCTACGAGCGGTTCGGACGCGGCAAGCCGGAGCACCTCGCGTCGGCGACCCACCGCGAGCGCCAGCGCGTGATCGGCGACCTGCGCACGCGCCTGTGGATGCTCGGCACGATCGGCGCGACGGCGCCGTTCGTCGGTCTGTTCGGCACCGTCGTCGGCATCATGGACGCGATGAGCCGCTTCAAGGGCGACGACCAGGTGAAGTTCGCGATGGTGTCGGGGCCCATCTCCGAGGCCTTGGTCGTCACCGCCGCGGGCATCCTCGTCGCCGTCGAGGCGGTGATCCTCTACAACTACTTCAACCAGCGCGCGACGCGGATCTCGACGGAGCTCAAGCTCCTGACCGACGAGTTCCTCGAGGCGCTGGAGGAGCTGCCGCCCGAGGCGCGCGAGACCCTGGCGAAGAAGGAGACGGGCGATGGCCGGCAGGCTGCCTGACGACGAGGAGGACGGCGGCCACGGCGGTGGCGGCATCTTCTCGGAGATCAACATCACGCCGCTCACCGACGTCTTCCTGGTGATGGTGATCATCTTCATGGTGAGCGCGCTCGCCGTGCAGGCCGAGGCGCAGGAAGAGAAGAAGCGCACGGAGGAGGTGATCGAGGAGGTCGAGGCGAGCAAGCGCAGCGGCCTCAAGGTCACGCTCCCCTCGGGCGCCGCCCAGGAGATCGACGTCAAGAAGGAGAGCCTCATCCTCCTCATCCCCGTCGAGGGCGACATCATGGTCTCGGGCCGCGTCATCAAGGACGACGAGCTCGACAACCTCTTCCTCGCCGCGTTCACGAAGGACAAGGCGACGCAGGTCGTCCTCCAGGCCGACAAGGGCGTCCCCCACGGCCGCGTCGTGAACGTGATGGAGCGCGCCAAGGCCGCGGGCCTCACGCGCCTGGCGATCGGCACGAGCCCGGCGCCGTAGCCGTCAGGGCATCCGCGCCACCTTGGGCGTGCCCTTCCGGATCTCCACGCGGACGCGCACGGTCGGCGACTGCGGCTCGGGCGAGATGATCTGTGCCTCGTCCATGTGGTGCCACGCGCCCTCGATGCACTCGTGGTCGATGTCGAGCAGGAGGAAGCCGCGGCGCGCGACGTCGGCAAACTCGAGGTGGCGGTTCTCGGCGAGGAGGTTGAGCGCGCCGTCGGCGAGGGACTCGGGCAGGCCGGGTGACGTGATGCCGGGCGTGACGAGCTCGACGGCGATGGCCCCGCGGCCGGTCTCCGGGTCGTAGGCGTTCACGTCCGTCGGGTCGCGGGTGAGGTCCCACGCCCACGACGAGTGGATGTCGCCGGTGAGGACGACGACGTCCTCCACCTGGTGCTGCTCGAGGAGATCGAAGAAGCGCGTGCGCGCGGCGGGGTAGCCGTCCCAGGCGTCCTCGTTCAGGAACTGCGGGAGCTGGGCCATCATCACCTGCTGGCCGACGAGCTTCCACGTCGCCGTGGACGCCGGCAGCTCCGTCGCCAGCCACGCCTCTTGCTCGGCGCCGAGGAGCTGGCGCGCGGCGTCGTCGCGCGGCGGGCCGCCCTCGTCGTACTGCTGGTCGCGGCCGAAGAGGCGCGTGTCGAGCATGTACAGGTCGACGAGGCCGCCGTACGTCAGCCGGCGGTAGATCTTGCCGTCGATGCCGCTGTCGCGGATGGGCATCCACTCGCGGTAGACCTGCGCCGCGGTGACGCGCCGCGCGTCGAAGTCGCCCTCGAGCTCCATCTGGTGGTTGAGCGCGCCGCCGCTCCACGCGTTGTCGGTGAGCTCGTGGTCGTCCCACACGGTGATGAAGGCGTGCGCGGCGTGCACGGCCTGGAGATCCGGGTCGAGGCGGTAATGCGCGTAGCGCGTGCGGTAGTCGGCGAGCGTCACGATCTCCGTCGGCGGCTCGACCGTCCGCACGTCACCGTACTCGCCGTTGCCGTACTCGTAGATGTAGTCGCCGAGGTGGAGCACGGCGTCGAGCTCCTCCTCGGCGATGGCGCGGTACAGGTGGTAGTACCCATGCGGGTAGCTCGCGCACGAGGCGACCGCGAAGCGCAGCCGCTCGGTGGGCCCGGCGGGCGCCGTGCGCGCGCTGCCGACCCGCGACGTCTCGCCGAGCGCCGTGAACCGGTACTGGTAGCGGGTCGCCGGCGAGAGCCCGGTCACGTCGATCTTCACCGTCCAGTCCCGGTCGCCGTCGGTCGTGATCATGCCGCTCGCGGCGATGTTCTCGAACCCGTCCGACGACACCTCCCACTGCACCTCGACCGGCCCGGTCGTCGTCGACACGCGCGTCCAGATGATCACCGCCTCCGGCGTCGGATCTCCGCTCGCGACGCCGTGCACGAAGATGACGTGCACCTCCTCGCCGTCATCGCAGCCCGACAGGGCGGGCAGGAACGTCATCACCGGAAGCGCGGCCGCGCCGCGAAGCACGTCTCGACGCGAGAGCTTCGACTTCATGTCGCCGGAAGCTACTCGAAGGCGCCATCCGCTCGTCCCTCGCCCCCGCCATCCGGCAGCGACGATCCTGTCACGCGATTCTTGCGCGTCGCGTATGCTCCCCGGCGTGGTTACCTGGCGACCGACCACCGAAGCCGACCTCGACTACGTGATGGGCCTCGAGGCGGCGCCGGAGAACGCGTCCTTCGTGACCCAGTGGACCCGGGAGGAGCACCTCGAGAGCCTGTCCAATCCCGACGAGCGTCACCTGATCGTCCTGGAGGACGGCCGGCGCGTCGGCTTCGTGATCCTCGCGGACCTGACCTTGCCGTCGCGCGTCCGCCAGATCCTCCGCATCGTCATCGAGGCCAAGGGCAGGGGCATCGGCCGCGCCACCCTGCGCGAGGCGGCGCGCATCTGCTTCGAGGAGCACGACGCCGCGCGCGTCTGGCTCGACGTTCGCGAGGAGAACGCGCGGGCCCGCCACCTCTACGCCTCCGAGGGCTACGCCTTCGAGCGCCGCAGCGAGACCGAGCCGTGGCTCCTGATCCTGTCCCTCGACCGGCCGCCCGCGCCGTAGAGCACCGTCACGTCGCCGCGGCCATCGCCGGGATCGACCAGCTCGGTTCGTCCTTCAGCCCGTCGAGCCGCGCCAGCCCGCTCACCACCAGGTCGTACTGCACGGGCAGGCCGTTCCACCGGCACTGGCCAGTCTTCGGGCCGATGCCGAGCGCCTCGTTCTCGGCCTGGATCCTCACCCAGGCGTCGACCGAGCTCGGTGCGATGCGCGGCCCCTCCCGGAGCACGCGCTTCCCGCGCGGATCGAACACGCGCACCTCGCCCTCGACGAGCTCGACCCGGTACCCGTGCTCGTGGACGAACACGTGGTGCCGGGAGCACAGGAGGCACCCATTCTCCAGCGACGTCTCGCCGCCGTCGGCCCAGTGCTCGATGTGATGGCCCTCGAGGTACACGCGGTTGGTGCAGCCCGGGAAGCGGCAGTGCCCGTCGCGGCGGAGCAGGGCGCGCTTCAACGACGCTGACATCGTCCGCGTCTTCCGTCCCACCGACAGCGGCTTGCCGTGCTCGTCCTCGACCAGCTCGACCACGCCGCAGTCGCACGCGAGCCGCCGCGCCGTCTCCGCGGAAACGCACGTGCCGTCCGCGAACACCCCGACGTCCTCCACCGTGCCCGCCGCCGCCCGCTCGAGCGCCGCCTTCGGCACCGTCACCACGACCTCGACCGGCGAGCGCTCGGGCTTCTCGCCCCTCACGATCATCTGTGCGATCGCGACCAGCGCATCGGCCCGGTCGAAGCGCCGGCGCGGCGTTCCCGCGGAACCCTCCGCTGGACGATCCTCCCGCGCCTTGGCGCTCGCCTTGGCCTGCTGCTCGATCGCCGCCATCACCAGCGCCGCCTCCTCGGGCCGCAGCGTCGCCTCGACTCGCACCATCCCGTCGTCGAGCTCGCGCCGCGTCACCTTGCGGTCCTCGTCCACCTCGCGCACGTCCTTCGTCGCGAGCCGCTGCACCGCCCGGAACTTGCGGCAGATGGTCTCGAGCTGCGCCGCCGTGCTCGCGTACGCGTTGGCGAGCAGCTGCTCCTCCGTCGCCGCCGACGCGACCCGCGTGATCGCCCGGACCTTGGCGTACGAGAGCTTCCCCAGCCGCAGCGCCTCGTCGACCCGCGGCAGCTCGCCGAGCCGCTTCGCCACCCGCACGTGCTCGCGCCCCGTTCCCAGCGTCCAGCCGACTCGCCATGACAGCCAGTGCGCGCACGACTGGGCACCTGCGTGGAACCAGCCACTGCCAGCATCGAATTCTCGAATACGCGTCATCAGCCGGTGCATCGCCGCGTCCATGTGCGCCGCGTCCTCGGCGATCTGGTCGCCAAGCGCCCGCATCGCCGCCCGCTTCCGGTCTCCCGGCCGATCCATCACGTCCACCATGACTGACCATATGCCTGCGCATCGGTTCAGTTGTCAATCGCAAAAATGCCAGTCTCTACTGCCGAGCTCGACCGCCCATGCGGGCGGTCCGGAAAGCCATGGTGTGGTCGTGACCCGTCCCCGCGTGTGTGGTAGCCGGATCGCATGCTCGTCGTGCGCCTCGTGGTCTTCGCCATCGCGGTCACGCTCGCCACCGCGTGTGGCGCGTCGAAGAAGGAGGTGACGGTTGCTCGCGAGGC
Organism: Kofleriaceae bacterium; assembly: GCA_019912685.1. Taxonomy (GTDB): domain Bacteria; phylum Myxococcota_A; class Polyangia; order Haliangiales; family Haliangiaceae; genus UBA2376. The sequence goes on along the minus strand of JAIOII010001570.1, from coordinate 3,814 downwards.
GACCTACACCGGCGACGCCGCCGCGATCTTCCAGGTCGTCGCCGACACCGTCGCGGCCAAGTACGAGCTTCAGGCCGCGGACCCGGTCGCCCGCTCGGTCACGACCGCGCCGCGCTGGTACCGCCAGGACGGCTCGTACGACTACCGTGAGGACGACACGTTCTCGCGCGAGGTGAAGGACCACCATCCCTTCGTCCAGCTGAGCTACGTCGTGATGATGTCGGCCGGGCCGCCGTTCCAGATCGATGTCTCGCCGCGCGTCGTGGACCGCGTGCACTGGAACCACACGCAGTCGTTCGTCACGCCGCCGGGCCCGCTGCCCGGCTGGATCCAGGAGCGCGCCGACGAGCTCGCCGTCGAGATCCACCGCCGCCTGCGCCGCTTCGAGACGCACTGACCTGATCCGCGCCGCCGCGCGTGCCCGGTCTGCGCGCAGCTGGCCGCCATCGTTCGCCCTCGCCGCGTCGCCGGCGACGTGACCGAGTTCCTGGAGCTCGTCTTGCGCGACCTCCAGGCGTTCGTGGCGGGGGACGAGCACCACCGCTACGTCATCGACTGACGGGGATGGTCCGCCGCCGCACGTTTCCGCGGAAACGTGCGAATGGTTGGCGGAGACGCGATGGCCGCGCCCGGGACGAGCCGCCCGTGGAACGGCGCGCTGCGCGCTGGGACGGAGAGGCGCTCGGCAGCGAGGGGGCCGACTCGCGGCGTTGACTTGCCCGGGGCTACAACCCCAGCTTGTCGAGCTTCTTGTGCAGGCCCTCGCGGGTGATGCCGAGGGTGGCGGCGGTGCGGGTCTTGTTGTTGTTGTGATCGCGGAGGGCCTCGGAGATGAGCCAGCGCTCGACCTGGTCCATCATCTCCTTGAGGGTGCCCTTCTTGGGGGCGACCTTCGCGACCGTGCCCTCGATCTTGCGGAGGCGCGGTGAGAGGTCGGTGACCTCGACGGGGAGGTTGGGCTCGGCCTGGATCACGAGGCGCTGGATCTCGTTCTCGAGCTCGCGGATGTTGCCGGGCCAGGCGTAGGAGGAGAGGGCGTCGAGGGACTCCTGCGAGAAGCCGGGGAGCTCGACGCGGTACTCCGCCGCGTACTTGGTGAGGAAGTGCTTGGCGAGGAGCGGGATGTCCTCGCGTCGCTCGCGCAGCGGCGGCAGGCGGATGGGGAAGACCATCAGGCGGTAGTAGAGGTCCGAGCGGAAGCGGCCCTTCTCCACCTCGGCGGCGAGGTCGCGGTTGGTCGCGCAGATGATGCGGACGTCGACCTGCTTCTCGGCGGTGGCGCCGACCGGGCGGATGGTGCCTTCCTGGAGGACGCGCAGGAGCTTGGCCTGGAGCGAGAGCGGCATCTCGCCCATCTCGTCGAGGAAGAGGGTGCCGCCGTCGGCGATCTCGAAGAGGCCCTTCTTGTCGGAGTCGGCGGAGGTGAAGGCGCCGCGCTTGTGGCCGAAGAGCTCGCTCTCGAGGAGGTTCTCGGGGAGCGCGGCGCAGTTCTGCGCCACGAACATCTTCTCGCGGCGGCCCGAGCGGTAGTGGATCGCCGACGCGACCAGCTCCTTGCCGGTGCCGGTCTCGCCGTCGATGCAGACGGTCGCGCGGGTGTCGATGACCTTGTCGAGCTGGCCGAAGACCTGCTGCATCGCCGGCGACTCGCCGATGATGTCGGGGAAGCGCTGCTTCTCTTCCTTCTTCTTGAGGTAGACGTTCTCGCCGCGCGCCCGCTCTTCGGCGAGCTTGAGGCGCGAGACGAGCCCCGCGTTGTCGAGGGCGAGGGCGGCCTGCGCGCCGACCAGGAGCGCGACCTCGAGGTCGCTCTCGTCGAACATGCCGGCCGAGCGGCGGTTGTCGGCCTGGAGCAGGCCCGTGATCTCCTCGCCGCGCCAGAGCGGGACCGCGATGACCGAGAGGATCTGGCCGGAGTGGATCGACTCGGAGGAGGGCAGCTCCTCCTGCGCGTTGGCGGTGAGGATCGCGGCGCGGTCGGTGAGGACGCGGCGCAGGATCGCGCGCGACGCGCGCACCGGATCGACGCCGGGCTCGAGCGGCTTGTTGGGGCCGCCGCGCTCGCGCTGGAGCGCGAGGGTGAAGCGATCCTTCTCGTTCTCCGAGCGCAGCAGGATCGTGACGTGGGTGGCGCGCGCCAGGACCTCGAAGGTCGCGTCGGCGACGGCCTCGAGCACGGCCGCCTGATCGAGCCGGCCGGAGAGGGGCTGGATCGCCTTGTAGAGCTTGAGCGCGCTGACCGGGTCGTGCTCGATCTGGTCGCGGACGGCGGGGAGATCGATGATCGAGCGCGACGCGATCAGGCGCTCGGCGATCTCGGCGTCCTCGGCGGCGGTGTAGCGGACGCGGATCTGGACGGGCGCGCGGGAGTCGCCGAGGAGGAGCAGGTCGCCGGGCTCGAGGCCGAGCTCGTGGCGGCGGCTCGCGTCGACCGGGATGCGGGTGCCGGCGCGCTCCACGGCCGAGCCGTTGGTCGAGCGCAGGTCGCGGAAGACGTAGCCGTTGCCCTCGCGGAGGATCTGGGCGTGCTCACCCGACAGGTGGTAGTCGGTGAGGACAACGGTGTTCGTCGACGCGCGGCCCAGCGTGATCACGGGCGCGTTGAGCTCGTAGCTCGGGCGGGTCGAGGTGCCGCGGAGGATTTCGAGGACGAGCACGGGTGTTTTCGGGCGAGAACAGAAGTGCGTTCGGCCTCCGACGGTTATACTCCGAAGCGCTTTTTCGGTCATGGCGTCACCTTCCAAAGTGCTCGTTGTCAGCCGAGATCGCCGGGCCGCCGATGGCATGCGGCTGGGGTTCGAGCGCGAGGGCATGGATGTCGCCGCCGCCGAGACGCCCGCCGCGGCTTCCTTCGACGACGTGGCGGTGGTGGTCGCCGGGGCCGACCCGGGCGGCGGGGATCCGGCGCCGCTCATCCGCGAGCTCGTGGAGAAGGGCGCGGGCGCGGCGCCGCTGCTCTATGTGGGCAACGGCATCTCGCGCGGCGCGGCGCTGGCGGCGGGCGCGACGGCGATGCTGACGGCGCCGGCGTACGTGCGCGACGTGGTGACGATCGGGCGCATCCTCGCGGGGCGCCGCCCGGGCAACCGCTCCGTGATGGACGGCGATCTCGGGCAGAGCTTCGGCGTGTTCTACCTGGTGCGCGCGCTGTCGCGCACGGGCGCGACCGGGACCTTGCTCATGCTGCGCGGGCTGCGGCGCGGCGAGATCCGGTTTTTCGAGGGCGAGGTGACGTCGGCGCAGGTGGGCGGGCTGCACGGGCAGGCGGCGCTCGATCAGCTGCTCTTGTGGACCGAGGCGCGCTTCGAGCTGCGCGACGAGCCGGTGGTGCGGCGGCAGCAGATCCCGCTCACGCTCGACGAGCTGCTCGGGCACGCCGAGCGCTACCTGAACGATCTGCGCGAGGCGGCGGGGAGCCTGTCGCCGTCGGCGGTGTACGAGCAGGACGCGGCGACGTTCGCGTCGATGGGGCGGCAGCTGCCGACGGAGGTGCACGGCGTGCTGCGCATGTTCGACGGGCACCGCACGGTGGCCGACGTGCTCGAGGACAGCCCGTTCCGCGTGCTCGAGACGCTGCGGGTGGCGGAGCGCGCGGCGCAGGTCGGGCTCCTGAAGAAGCTGGTGGTCGCGAAGCCGCGCAACACGCACCGCGCGATGCTCGCCGTCGAGGAGTGGCTGGTCGGCGGCGCGTCGGGCGAGGTGGCGCGGCCGGTCGCGCCCGAGGGTTCGGGGCCCGTCGGCAAGAAGAAGGGGCAGAAGGGGAAGCAGAAGGGCAAGGCGGGCGGCGGCGCCGGCGAGGCGCAGGCGCCGCGCG
>JAIOII010001569.1 GCA_019912685.1 Kofleriaceae bacterium | reverse complement strand
TCGCTCGTGACCGCCGGCTCGGGCCCGGCCTTCGCCGCATCCTGCTGCGCCTCCTGCACGGGCGCCTGGACGTCCTGCACCTTCTGCTCGACGGCCTGCACCTGCGCCGCGGCGCCGGGCGGCGCGGCGAACGTCTGCTGGATCTCGGCGACCGATTGCTGCACCGGCGGCGGGTTCTTGGCCTCCTGCTCGACCGGGAGCTCGAAGCCCAGATCCACTTCGACGGAGACGTGTTGCGTGAGACCGGAGAGGAGCGACATGGTGACCTCGCTCATCTTACGGATTCGCAAGCCGAAACGTTCCCCGCGCCGTGCATCTCCTACAGGCCGGAAGTCGTTGAAAGGACATGGCCCATCGAGAGGTATTCGTGGCGCGCCGCGGTCACGACGGTCGCCTGGTCGATGTGGGGCCGCTTCTCGGCGGCGGCGAGGAACGCGGCGCCGAGCGCGGCGTTGCGCACGTTGGCGCCCGTCATCTTCGGGAAGCGGCGCGACAGCGACACGACGTCGATGTCCTTGCCGAGCGGCGCCGCGCTCGCGTGCAGCATGCGCTGCCACAGGCGCGCGCGCTCGTCGTCGTCCGGATGCTGGAAGACGATGTGCGCGGCGAGGCGGCGCTTCACCGCCTTGTCGATCGCGGTGTCGAGGTTGGTCGTGAGGATCACCGTGCCGTCGAAGTTCTCGATGCGCTGGAGCAGGAAGTTGACCTCGAGGTTGGCGTAGCGGTCGGTCGCGCCGCGCATCTCGGTCGAGCGCTGGCCGAAGAGCGCGTCGGCCTCGTCGAAGAGGAGCAGCACGTGGCCGGCCTCGGCCGCGTCGAACACCTTGGCGAGCTGCTTCTCGGTCTCGCCGACCCACTTCGACACGACCTTCGACAGGTCGACCTGGTAGAGCTCGAGCTCGAGCTCGCGCGCGATGAGGCCGGCGACCATCGTCTTGCCCGTGCCCGGTGGTCCCGTGAACATCGCGACGACGCCGACGCCGCGCGGCATCTTCGAGCGGTAGCCCCACTCCTCGTAGACGAGGTGCGCGTGGCGGACGCGTCCGACGAGCGCGTGCACCTGTCCGAGCACGTCCTCGCCGAGGACGAGGTCGTCCCACGACTGGCGCACGGTGATGCGCTCGGCGAGCTCGCCCATGCTCTCGGCGATGTTCTGGCGCACGCCGGCGCCGAGCTCGGCGCCGCTGAGCGTGCGCGCGCCGGCGGATGCGCCGGCGAGCACGCGCGCGCTGGCGACGGCGCGCGTGATGCCGCCGGCGCCGATCGGGAAGCGGATCGCGAGCTGCTCCAGCTCGGACGCCGTCGTCTCCGCGCCCGCGGCGATCGATCGCCACAGCGCCGCGCGCGTCGCGACGTCGGGGATGCCCCACTCGACGTGCACGGCGGGCAGGCGCGAGCCGACGTCGAGGCCGCGCCAGGTCGTCACGAGCACGACCGGGCCGTCGGCGCTGTCGAGGTGCTGCGCGAGCAGGCGCATGCGCGGATCGCGGCCGCCCTCGGCGGAGACCAGCTCCTCGACGCCGGCGATGACGGGCAC
>JAIOII010001568.1 GCA_019912685.1 Kofleriaceae bacterium | reverse complement strand
CACCGGCGGCGCCTTGCTCGGCGATCGCACGCGCGTGCGCTTCGCCCCCGACGAGGCGCGCCTCTACTTCCGCAGCCAGGCGTCGGCGACCGAGCTCGGCGGCGTCGCGCGCGCGACGCACCAGGCCTGCCGCGTGCTCGTGCGCCTCTTCACGACGGTGATCGTCGAGACCGTCGGCGTCGGTCAGGGCGAGGTCGAGATCGTGCGCCTCGCCGATCGCACGTTCCTCGTGATCCAGCCCCACGGCGGCGACCACGTGCAGTTCATGAAGGCGGGCATCATGGAGGTGCCGGACGCCTTCGTCGTCAGCAAGGGCGACCTCGACGAGGCCGCGACCGCGACCTTCCACGCGCTCCACGCGACCCTGCGCCTCGCCTCGCCCGGCGCCGCCGATCGCCCCATCTACCGCACGAGCGCGCACACGGGGGCCGGCGCGCTCAGATCTCGTAGCCGACGCCGACGCCGATCACGTGGCCCGGCGGCTCGCTCGCGTCGTACTGCCCCGTGACCAGGCGATAGAAGGCGCTCACGTCGAACCGGTCGCGCTCCCACTCGACGCCGGCGGTGAGCCACACCTTGCCGAGGTGGATCGTGTTGCCCTCCTCGTTCAGGATGTGGTGCGTCTCGACCGACGCGCCCGGCGTGAGGTCGCCGAGCGCGGTGTACGAGACCTCGCCGCGGTTGCGCACCGTGTGGCGGTTGACCGGGTTCGCGTCGGGGCGCCACTGCTCCTGGAGCTGGAGGCGATGGTCGAGCCGCACGTCGCCGAGGTCCTTGCGCAGCCGGCTGAACACGTACGCGCGGTGGCGCGAGACCAGCTCGTCGTCGTTGTTGCGCTCGTACTCGTAGCGGTAGCCGGCGCCGAAGCGCAGCCACTTCGTCACGCGGTACGACGCGCTCGGCTCGGGCATGATCGCGCCGACGCGCGAGATGTCGGCGTCGAAGCGCAGGTGCTGCTCGAACGTGAGCGACCAGCGCCTGGTCAGCTCGTGCTTCACGTCGAGCTTCGTCCACAGCTGGGTGTCGGCCGTTGCGAGGGCCGGGCGGGCCGCGATCGCGAGGGCGATGGTGGAAAAGACGACGAGGAGGCGACGTTCAGACGACATCGGGTCCGGTGTTGCAGTCGGCAGGCCAGGGCCGAATGCAAGATGTTCGCACACTTAGCCCCGCGACCGGAGTCGACAGCTGTGCATCTCCGCGACAGCGCGTCCTCCTTGTCGGCGACCGGGCGCGTCCTCTAGATTCGCCCTTCTTCCGCGGGGCACTGGCGCTCCGCCTGGCTGGAGGACACCCATGGGCTTCGTCGACCTCTTCCGTCCCAAGTATCGTCACAGCGATGTTCGCGTCCGTCTCGAGGCGGTGCGCGCGCTCGGCTCCGACGACGCGGAGATCCTCGCCACCGTGGCGCGCACCGACAAGGACGCGAGCGTGCGGCGGGTGGCGATCGAGAAGCTCGACGAGGTCGAGGTGCTCGCCGAGCTGGCGAAGCAGGACGCCGACAACGCGCTGCGCGGCCTCGCCAGCTCGCGGGCGGCGGGGATCTGGGTGTCGAGCGCGTGCCAGGACGAGGACGAGCAGCTCGCCGAGACCGCGCTCCAGGGCCTGCTCGAGCTCGGCGATCAGAAGGCGCTGGCCGAGGTGGCGACGCGGGCCGCGGTGAAGGCGATCCGCCAGCAGGCGATGGACGAGCTCAAGGACCCGCGCGGGCTCGCCGAGCTGGCGCGCGCGACGAGCTCGCCGGAGGTGCGGCAGACGGCGGTGGCGCGCATCGACGACGCCGACACGCTGCGCGCGCTCGCGGTCGACACGACGGTGAAGGAGCTCGGCCTGCTCGCGGTCGACAAGATCGGCGCGAAGGAGACGCTCGAGCAGCTCGCGCAGAAGGCCAAGAACAAGGCGGTGCGCCAGCGCGCGCGCAAGAAGCTCGACGACCTCCTCGAGGCCGAGGAAGCCAGGCGGCCGCGCGAGTCCGACGACGTGCGCCGCCGGCGCGCGGAGAAGTCGCAGCTCGTGCGCGAGGTCGAGGGCGTCGCCGAGGTGTTCGAGTGGGAGAGGTCGCTCGTCACCGTGCAGAAGGCGGAGGCGGCGTGGGCGCAGGTCACCGCCGCCGGAGAGACCGGCGATGCCGCGCTCGACGAGCGCTTCGCCAGGGCGGTGAGCCGCTACCACGCGCGGCGCGAGGCGGCGATGAAGCAGGTCG
>JAIOII010001567.1 GCA_019912685.1 Kofleriaceae bacterium | reverse complement strand
GAGGATGATCTTCACCGGGTCGTCGGGGACGGTGAACAGGCCCCGGTCGCGGGCGAAGGTCGTCGCGTGCTCGAGCTCGCCTACGCCGAGCGCGGCCTCGATCACGCGCTGCTGCTCGGCGGGCGTGGGCGTGAGCGGCACCGGGGGCGCGCCGGGACGGTCGCGGAGGACGTCGCTCGCGACCTCGTACATCTGCCGGCGCACGCGCGCGAGCTCCGCCTCGGCGCGCACGCGGATGTCGTCGCGCGAGAGCGACGTGCCGAGCGCGAACGCGAGCTTCTGGTCGTACTTCTCCTTGCCGATGCGCGGCTCGCCCCGGGCGCCGGGCACCAGCGTCGTGTCGATCCACGCCTGGTGCTCGGCGACGGCGGCGCGCAGCCCGGCGACGGCCTTGTCGAAGCGCGCGCGGTCGGGGCCGGTGAGGGTGCCCGCGTGCGGCAGGAGCATCTCGTCGACGAGGCCGGTGATCCCCGGGTTCTGCTTGGCGACGGTCTCGGCGTGGATCTTCGGCACGCGCGCGAGGTCGAGGTTGGCGCGCGCCTGCGCGAGGAGCGCGGGGATCTTCTCCATGCGCGCGGTCGCGCTGGCGAGGCGCGCCGGCAGCGGCGCGAACTCGCGCGCCATCACGTTGTAGATCGCGCCGCCGGCGAGGCTGTTGTAGACGAGCGGGTTCCACGCCCATGGCTGGTCGACGAGCGCCGACCAGAGCGCGCCGCGCAGCTCGAGGTGCAGCATCGCGGCGTCGACCTGGCGCTCGCGATCGAGCTTCGTGCGGTCGATCTCGTCGAGCGCGGCCAGCACGAGCTTGGTCAGCTCGATCCGGGCTTCCCGGCCGACGGCGCTCATGTCGTCGAGCTCGGCGTCGTGGCGGTGCTCGCCGAGGCCCGTCGCCGCGACCGGCGAGAGCCGCATCGAGTCGGCGAGCCAGCGGGCGGCGACGGCGTCGAAGCGCGCGTCCTCCGACGAGGCGGTCACGCCCGCTCCCGGGCCAGGTGACCGCGGTCCGCAGGCGGCGACCAGCGAGAGCGCGACGAGCAGGAACGCATGACGTAGGCGTGGCACCGGCGGAGCATAGTCAACTTCGCCGCAACGTCAGCTGCTCGGGCGTGTAGGTCTCGTCCCAGAGCACGTTGCCCGTGGCGCCCAGGGCGCGCACGCGCAGGCCGTCGGCCGACGCGTCGAGGAGGCCGAAGTTGTACTCCGCCGCGCGGGCGAGGACGCCGGGGCGGTGGTCGGGCAGCGGCGCGCGCGCGCCGTGGCGATGCGCCTGCGCCGCGAACCAGTGCTGGTCGGCGGAGAGGAAGAGGACGCCGGGCACGGCGGCGTCGGCGATCGCGTCGAGGATCGCGTCGCGCTCGGTGCGGTAGCCCGCCCAGTGATCGACGCCGTGGCCGAAGTCGAGCGGCACGGTCGTGAAGACGAGCTTGAAGGTCGCCGTGCTCGCGGCGAGCCCGCCCTGGAGCCAGGCGCGCTGCGCGGCGCCGAGCATGGTCTTGGCCGCGTCGTCGACGTCGGCCGACGCGCTCCGGTGCGAGCGCGTGTCGAGGAGGAAGGCCTCGACGTGCGCGCCCCAGCGCCAGCGCTGGTAGCGCACCGGCGCGCCGCGCCGCGGGAAGTGCTCGTCCCACGCCTGCAGCGCGGCGACGTGCCGCGCGGTGTCCGCCGCGTAGGTGCCGGCGTCCCAGTCGTTGCGCACCTCGTGATCGTCGAGGATCGCGCGCACGCTCGTGCCGTGCAGCCAGCGCTGCAGCTTGGCCGCGCTGCGCGCCCAGACGTGGCGCTCGCGATACTCGGCGAGGGTCTCGGGCAAGGGCGGGTTGTCGGCGTACGGCCAGTCGCCGAGCGAGACGAACACCTCGGCCGCCTGGTCGGCCAGCGTCTCGAAGATCGGCGAGTCGTACGCCGGATCGGGATCGATGTCGGCGCTCCACGCGAGGCGCACCGGCCGCGGGTCGTCGGCGCGCGGGGCCGTGACGATCACGTGCGGCGACAGCACGCGACCGTCG
>JAIOII010000156.1 GCA_019912685.1 Kofleriaceae bacterium | reverse complement strand
GGTCACGCGCCGCGGCAGCGATCGGATCCCGCTGCCGGTCGCCAGCCGGGCCGGCGGGTGGTCGGCTGCGGACGAGGCGCACTTCATCCATGGCGGCGAACGCGGCGCCTACAACATCCCTCCGGACCAGCCGTACCACTGGACCTCGGACGCGAACGGCAGTCCCACGCTGGCGCGTGACTCCGCCGAGCCCAACGCGGACGGCATCGTCACACCGCCGCGACAGGTCGACCCCGAGGCCGTGCGCCGCGGCGCGACGTCGTTCGACGAGCGCTTCCCGGTGCGCGGCGACGTCGCCCGGCCCGAGTTCATGGGCGACGCTGACGGCAGTGGCTTCATGGAGGGCGGCTATCGCACGAGCGAGGCCGCCAGCGGGACGATGCGCACCGAGGCGCAGGCGCGCCGTGCCGCGATCTCGGCGCGCACCGACGCCGAGCGCGCCATCGACACCCTGTGCACCGAGCTGGGAGTCAACCCGGAGGAGCTGAGCAACGTCGACGCCGCGCGGCGGACGATCGATCGCCTCCGCACGGACGCGGGGACGGACGCGGCGCGGCTGGCGCGCATCGACGAGCTCGCGCGCCAGCGCGGCCTCCTCACCGAGGCACGCACCGCGCTGACCCATGCGAGCGAGCGCGCCGGCAACACGATGGCCATGGACTACATGAGCCAGCGCCATGGCGAGTACCGCAACGCGCACCCCGGGGGAACGCCGGCGGTGCCGGGCCGCTCCGGCGAGTTCGACTTCATCTACCTCGCCGGCGCGCCGCCGGATCTGCGCGTCGTCATCATCGAGGCCAAGGGCGCCAGCAGCGGCCTCGGCGTCGGCGCCGGCGGCACCGCGATGCAGGGCTCGGGCCCGTACCTCACCCACGTCGCGCGCCAGATGCTGCCGACCGTCACGGATCCACACGTCCGCGCCGCGCTGCAGGCGATCATCGATCGCGACGCGGGCGGCATGGCCGCGCACGGCGTCGCCGAGATCCACTACGTGATGGTCGAGGCGCCGATGGGTGAGACCACGACGACCGGCGCGCCGGCGACGACGACGGGCGGCGATCCGCGCAATGGTAGGATCCGGGAGTTCCGCATATGACCCCTCCCGAGCGGCATACGTATCCGGTCTCTCCCGACGGCATGGCCGACACCATCGGCCCGCGCGCGACCAACCTCGCACAGCTCGACCAGGACGAGTGGAACGGTCAGTTCCTCGGCGGGATGAGCGTGCAGGCGTTCGACAACGCGACGGTTCGGTCTTACCGCAACCCGCTCGACAAGATGATCCTCGTCGATCTCGAGCGCTGCGGGTGTGCGGCGGCGGCGGCGTACCTCGCCGCGGTCATCCCTGGCGACGACCCCATCGATGCGCCGGGGCCGCGGGGACGCGTCGTGAAGATCGATCGCACGAAGCTCGACCGCCGGAAGCTCGAGCCGGCGGTGCAGTGGCGCTGGGGCATGCTCGCCGCGGCCGCCGCGCGCAACCACGCCGCGATCGACGCGCTCGCGTCGGTGCGGCCCGAGCACCTGGCGACCGTCGGCCGGCCGGCGCCGTCGTGGTTCGCGAGCGAGGCCACCGCGCTCGCCGCGACCTTCCGCCGCGACGCGAACGCCGGCGATCTGCTCGCCGCCGCGATGAAGGCCGCGGATCCCGCCAAGGTGCCGGCGCAGAGCAAGAACTGGGTCCTCGACATCGTCGCGGGCGAGCTCGAGCTCGCGTTCCGTGTCGTCTCGAACGACGCCGCCGCGTTCGACGGCATGATGTCAGAGGCGCTCGACCGCCATCACCACTACTACGGCAGCGACGGCAAGAACGACACGCAGGGACAGATCGCGCTCGCGCCGCTGGCGATCGCCTGCCTCGCCAGGGATCTCGGCCTGCGCACGTCGGTCGTCTCCGACTACACGCCGAGCTGGATCATCGAGAGCCCCTCGACCTGGAAGCTGCCATGAGCGATCACGACAAGCGCTATCGCGGCGACGAGGCCGAGAAGCTCGCGCGCGAGCAAGAGATCGAGCGCCGCGCGCTGAAGCTCCTCGCCGAGGGTCGCGACTGGCTCACGGCGGTGCTCGAGGCGACGAGGCAGGTCGAGGCCCTCCGCCGCCGCGGGCCAGGAAGGGCGCGCCCGCGACGTCCGGCACCCGGACGGGTGAGCCGCACCAACAAGCTCGCCGTCGACCTCGACGCGATCGTGCGGCGCGGGCCGCCGGCGGCCGAGCGGACGCCCGGACGCCGGTC
>JAIOII010001566.1 GCA_019912685.1 Kofleriaceae bacterium | reverse complement strand
CCCTTGGCGATCCGCTTCTTGCGGCTGGCCTGCAACAGGCCCGGGTTGCGTCGCTCGGCGGGGGTCATCGAGTTGATGATCGCCTCGATCCGGGTCAGGCGCCGCTCGTCGGCCTCGCCGACCTGGGGCATCTGCTTGAGCGGACCCATCTTGGGCATCATGTCGACGATGCTCTTGAGCGGTCCGAGCTTGCGCACCTGGCGCAGCTGGTCGCGCAGGTCCTCGAGGGTGAACTCCTGGCGGGTGAGCCGCTCGGCGAGGCGCTGCGCCTCCTTGGCGTCGACCGTCTCCTGGGCCTTCTCGATCAGGGCGAGGACGTCGCCCATGCCGAGGATGCGCGAGGCGAGGCCCTCGGGCCGGAACTCCTCGAGCTTGTCGAGCGACTCGCCCATGCCGAGGAACTTGATCGGCTTGCCCGTGATCTCCTTGACCGACAGCGCGGCGCCGCCGCGGGCGTCGCCGTCGAGCTTGGTCATGACCACGCCGTCGAGGTTCAACCGCTTGTTGAACGTGTCGGCGACGTTGACCGCGTCCTGACCGGTCATCGCGTCGAGGACGAGGAAGATGTTGGCGGGCTGGACGCCCTTGTCGATGTCCTCGAGCTCCTGCATCAGCGGCTCGTCGATCGCGAGGCGGCCGGCGGTGTCGAAGAGGATGACGTCGCAGCCCTCGGTCGACGCGAAGTCGACCGCCTGCTTGCAGATCGCGACCGGATCGGCGCCCGGCACCGAGAACACCGGCATGCCGAGCTGCTTGCCGAGCGTCTTCAGCTGATCGATCGCGGCGGGACGGTAGACGTCGGCGGCGACGAGCAGCGGCTTCTTCTTGTGCGTCTTCTCGAGCCAGCGCGCGAGCTTGCCGACCGACGTGGTCTTGCCCGAGCCCTGGAGGCCGACGACCATGATGCCGGTCGCGCCCTTCTTGGCCCAGCGGAGCTCGGTGTCGACCGGCCCCATCATCCGGGTCAGCTCGTCCTGGCAGATCTTGATGAAGGCCTGCTCGGGCGTGATGCGCTGGACCCCGTACTCCTCCGAGCGCGCCTTGAGGGTGACCTGCTCGCCGCGGGCGGCCTCCTTCACCCGGTCGAGGAAGCGCTTGACGACGCGGAACTCGACGTCGGCTTCGAGCAAGGACAGGCGAACGTCGCGCAGCGCCTCGTCGATGACCTCGTCATCGAGCTCGGCCTTGCCGGTCAGCCGCTGCTTGGCGGCGCGGAAGCCCTTGGAAATGGTCTCGAACACCGGCTGCGTATACCACGCGAGGGATTGAATCGGACCGGCCTCTGAGGTGTCCTACGGACGATGAGAGGCCTGGCCGTCCTTTTCCCGGTGGTCCCCCTCTTCTGGGCAGCGAGCGCTGCCGCTCAGGCGTCGCCCCGCCTGCCGTGCGCCGCGACCGAGGCGTCATCCGATGCCGCCATCGACGTCGACGGGATGCTCGACGACTGGGACGGCGTCGACAAGGCGCGCGCCGGATCGAACGCCCCGGACGCCAGCTTCGACGTGCGCTGCCTCTTCGACGGCAGCCGGCTCTACCTGTCGCTCGACGTCCGCGACGAGCGCGTGTCGCGCGCCGGCAAGACGCCCGCCGGCGAGGATCGCGTCGAGATCACCCTGGCCGCGGGCAAGGCGAAGGGCCTCGTCATCACGGCGTTTCCGGGCAAGGACCGGGCCGCGCCGAAGCGGCTGGTCGGCGGCAAGGCCGCCCCGCGGTGGCTCTCGATCGAGGACACGCTCCAGCCCAGGGGCTTCTCGGTCGAGCTGGTGCTCCCGCTCGCGCAGGTCCCCGGCTGGGGCCCGAGCGTCCCCGAGCTCGCCGCGTCGGTGACGTTCCACGACACCGACGTTCCCCGGCTCGCCATCAGCGAGAACACGATCCCGTGGACCGGCACGCTCGCGCTCGGCAACGCCGACGCGACGTTCGCCGCCGCGCTCGCCGCGCTGAAGGTGAAGAAGGGGCAGCTCACGCTCGACGCCACCGCGGATCTCGACCCGACGCGGCCCGGGCCCGAGCGGGTGATCGCCGGCGGCACGGGCGCCGCGCTCGTCACCGACACGATCGGCTTCGTCTCGTTCCCGGCGGCGAAGGCCGCCGACGTCGGCAAGCCCGAGCTCGTCGACCTCGCTGGCGACGGCAGGAAGCACCTGGCGGTGAAGGTGCGCCAGCGCGGCGGCGGCGGGGCGCGCGACGTGCTCGTCATCTACGGCGCGCGCGACGGCAAGCTCTACGAGGTGCAGACGATCGAGGTGGGCAAGGAGGCCGGCGGCAACAAGCTGACGAGCACGTACGCGTTCGAGAGCGCGAAGAAGTGGAAGCAGGCCAGGGGCGCGAAGCGCGTCCTCGTCATCAAGGCCGGGCCCGCCGTCGGCTGGGACGAGGACACGTACCACGAGGCGCCGGCGCCCGACGCCGAGCCGATCCACGTGCCGTGGGACGACGATCGCATCGGCGGCGTCTACTGGCTCACGCGCGACGGCACGCTCACCTCCGCCGTGATCAAGCGGTAGTCACGCGGCCAGGAAGAGAAAGTACCGGTCGATGAAGTCGGCGAACCGCGCCTCCTGCTTGCAGTCGGGGCACTCGGTCTCCGGCGCGCGCCCGAGCGCGACGATCGGCTGCACCTCGTCGGTCGTCACGAGCTTGGCGCCCTCCCAGCCGCACGCGTCGCACGCGAAGGGCGCGTAGAACGAGCTCACCCGCGCCGTCCCGCGCGCGTCGACGATCATGTTCATCTGCAGCACCATCACCTCCGCGCAGCGCTCGAGCGTGAGCGCGACGTTCCGCGTCGCCAGCGTGCGCAGGAACGTGACCCAGTCGCGGACGCCGAGCGAGTTGATGTAGGTGACGCCCTCGAGGTCGATCGCGAGCGCCGGCTCGTCGATCGTCGCCGCGAGGTCGGCGATGTGCGCGCGCTCGTCGATCCGCCCGGCCAGCACCAGGCGCCCGGGGGCGCGCGTCGCGACGAAGCTCTGTGCCGGACTAGCAGCCATCGATCGCTCGACCTCGTTCCGTGAAGATGTGCAGGGAGGGGACCAGGGTACGGACGCCGTCGGGCCGCGAGCGCAGGTCGATGAGCCCGATCGCCTGCGTGAACCGGCCGGGGCAGAGGTGGAACACGAGCTGCGTCGCCGCGAGGAACGCCATGGCGAGGCCGAGGCCGGCGCCGCCGTTGCCTTGCCGCGGGCGCGTCGAGCGGTCGGCGAGCTTGGCGAGGTGCGTGCGGATCGTCGCGGCGTCGAGCGAGCCGAACTGGTCGGTGACCTCGATCGCCAGCATGCGGCCGTCGGCGCCCCAGCGCAGGCGGGGCCGATCGCGCCCCGAGAGCGGCCGATCGACGTCGCGCACGCTGTCGCGCAGCGCCGGATCGGGGCCGTGCGGCGCGTCGTGGATCGCGTTGGCGAGGAGCTCGTCGGCGATGAGCGCGGCGTGCCGCTCGTGGCGCGCGGCGATGCCCATCGCGGCGAGCCCGTCGCGGATCGCGCTCAGCACGGTGATGCGCCCGTGCGTGCTCTCGGGCGATAGCTCGGTCAGGTGCACGTCATACCCGAGATAGCGCTCGACGCCGCGGCTGTCGAGGCCGTCCGGACGCGCGAGCGTGCGCAGCGTGAGGGGGAGCTCGTCGGCCGACGCGATCGGATCCGTCGTGACCACGTGATCGATCGCATGCGCGCGCAGGAGCGCCGCGACCTCCGGCGGCCCGATCTCGCCGCACAGGAGCAGATCGCCGCCGCCGGCGCGCAGGGCCGCGACCAGCGCCGGCAGGTTCGGGTGCGCGGCCAGCTCGGCGGTGACGACGGCGTAGGTGCGGCCGTTCACCGCAGCCATGGCGGTCTCGAGGTCGTCGCACAGCACCGCGGGGCCGAAGCCACTCGTGATCGCGCGGCCCAGCATGCGCTGCGTCTTGCGATCGCCGTGGACGACGAGCACCGAGATCATCCAACGATATTGTCTCACAGACACGGCGGTTCGCGCCTCGGCTACTCTCCGCGATGCGTGCCGTCGCGTGTCCCGCTCGTCCTGGCGATCCTGCTGCTCTCGACGGCCGCGCCGCTCATCCGCGCGGCCGCGCCGGTCCCGCCGCTCGCGATCGCCGCCACGGCGATGCGG
>JAIOII010001565.1 GCA_019912685.1 Kofleriaceae bacterium | reverse complement strand
CGCCGAGCCGCCGCGCGCCGGCGTAGGTGACGGCGACGAGCAGCAGCGCCGCGGGCCACGACACCCAGCCGCGCGCCTCGCCGAGCTTCCGGTGCACGAGCGTCCCGTCGCCCACGCCGTGATAGACGCCCGCCGCGAGGTAGAAGCCGGCGTGCACGAACAGGCCGAGCGCCGCCCCGCCGAGCGCCACGCCGAGCGCGGTTCGTCCGCGTCGCGCCGCGAGCCAGGCGCCGGCCGCCGCGAGCGCCGCCATCACGAGCTCGACGGCGATGCCCGCGAGCGAGACGACGATCGCCTCCGTCCACGTCCACGGCGTGCCGCGGTCGTAGCCGATCCAGCCGCCGGCCGTGTAGTAGAGGTGGACCTCGCGGATCTCGGCGTCGTAGACCTTCGCCGCGCCCCCGTGCCCGACGAGCTCGTGCGCGACGAGCCCCACCCGGCTCGTGACCAGCGCCACGCCGAGCGCGAAGAGCCCCAGCCTGGCAGCGCTTGTGAGGAGCTCGCGACGGGGCTTCGCGTCGGGCGGCGACGCCATCCTGGTGAGGATCGCATATCATCGCGCCGTGCCACGCGCCCTAGCCGTCTGCGTGACGTTCCTGTGCCTCGCCATCGCCGCGCCGGCGTGGGCACAGAAGACCCGCCCCGTGCAGGTCACGTCGGTTCCCGAGGGCGCGACGGTGTGGCTCGGCGACAAGGAAGGCGAGCCGCTCGGCACGACCCCCTTCGAGGCCGAGCTCGCGCCCGGCGAGTACACGACGATCTTCGAGCTGCCCGGGCACGTGCCGGTGTTCGAGACCCTCATCGTCGACGCGATCAAGGACAAGAAGAAGGCGCGCGTCCCCGTGACGCTCAAGGTCGCGCTCGTGCCGGCCGTGTCGAAGCTCACGGTGAAGGGCGACGCGCCCGACACGGCCAAGGTCCTCATCGACGGCAAGGAGAAGGGCGGCCTGCCGCTCACGATCGACGTCGAGCCCGGCGCGCACCAGGTGGAGGTGATCGTCCCCGGTCGCGAGCCGTACGAGCAGTGGGTCGAGCTCGAGGGCGGCGAGGAGCACGAGGTCACCGTGTCGCTCGAGGCGCTGCCGCCCGTCGAGCCGCCCGTGGTGAAGAAGCCGGTCGGCCCGCGCGGGCCGCTCGCGATCGCGCGCGCCGGCGTCGACGTCGGCTGGCGCCGCTTCCGCTACGACGACCCCGGCGACGCGATGTCCACCGCGCCGTTCGACGCCAACGGGCGCGTGATGGGCCGCTTCGAGACCGAGATCGCGCCGTGGCGGCTCGCGCCGAAGGTGCACCGCCTGTGGCCGCTGACCATGATCGTGGGCCTCGGCTTCTCGCCGCAGGACACCGCCGTGCGCGGCAGCGAGAGCGCGAACTTCAACCACCGCCTGTTCGAGGCCGGCCTGCGCTATCGCCTGCGCATCAACGACATGGCGGGCCTCGCCTTCGACGCGGGCTGGACGCGCCTCCTCTACACGTTCGCCGGCGACCTCGAGTACGCGCTGCCCGACGTCGACTACAACGTCGTGCGCGTCGGCGTGCGCGGCGAGGGCACGTTCGGGGTCCTGCGCCCGTGGCTCGGCCTCGAGAACCGCCTCGTCGCCGGCGGCGGCAAGCTCCCCGATCGCTTCAAGTCCGCCGACGCCAACGGCTTCGGGCTCACGCTCGGCGTGCTCGCGCGCTTCCTCGATCAGGATCGCGTCGAGGTCGGCGCCGGCTACGAGCTCGTGCGCTTCGGCTGGGCCTTCGCGCCGGTCGACAACCCGCCGCCGCCGCCCGCGCCGACGTACATGGCCAGCGGTGGCACCGACACGTATCACACCGTCCGCTTCTGGGTCGGCGGCGCGTACTGACGGCGGGAACCGACCGAGGCCGCGCGGTGTCCGGAGGACATGCGCGCCTCGCTCGTGCTCGCGCTCGTGGCCGTGGCCTGCCCTGCGCTCGGGGTGACGGCCGCCGCGGCTGACGTCGTCTTCGGGGCGCACGACACGCCGCTCGAGCTCGGACCCGCGACGATCGAGACCGAGGTCACGCGCTTCGAGGCGCGCTACACGGTGCGCTACGAGGTGCGGAACCCGGGGCCATTGCCCGACGAGGCGATGGTGGAGCTGGCCGTGCCGCCGGCGTCGGCGGTGACGGGGCTGCGGTACCAGCCGCGCGCCGGCGCGGCGTGGCTCGACGCGCGGCTCCTGCCGGCCGACGACGCGTTCGTGCGCTGGGAGCGCCACGCCGACGCGCCGTTCGCCGCGCAGCGCGGCCCCGCGCTCGTCGAGCACCTGGGCAGCATCTCGGCGCTGCGGCTCGGGTTCGTGCCGGCGCGCGATCGCGTCGCCGTCGAGTACACCGTGATCGCGCCGGTGTGCCGCGCCGCCGGGCACTGGGTCACGCCCTCGGTCGCAGGCGCCCGACGAAGCATGAGCGCGGCGGACGCGGCCAAGGTGCTCGGTGACGAGGTGCGCGTCGCGTGCGGGGCCACGGATCCGCCGCAGGCGTGGGACGGCGACCACTTCGTCGTCGTCGCCGCGACCGCGATCTCCGCGTCGCGCGGCGTCGAGAGCCGGATGGTGATGGTGCCCGCCGGGACCCAGCGCATCGTCGAGGTCGTCATCGACACCGGCGCGCGGCTCTCGCCCGCGCCGAGGAACGCGTCGGTCGTGTTCGTGATCGACGCGTCGATCAGCATGGGCCAGGGCGGCGTCGCCGCGCAGCTCGCGATGGTGCGCGCCTACCTCGCCCGCGCGCCCGACGCGCGCTTCGAGCTCGTCGTGTACCGCCGCCACGCGACGCGCGTGTTCGGACGCTGGCGCGCCGGCGCCGACGTCGACCGGGCACTCGCCGAGGCGGGCGAGGCGCCGTTCGCGCTCGCCAACGGCTCGAGC
>JAIOII010001564.1 GCA_019912685.1 Kofleriaceae bacterium | reverse complement strand
GAAGAACCTGTCCGACAAGATGAAGGACATCTCGAACCGCGTGCAGCAGACGACGATCGACATCGTCGACAACCAGGAGAAGCTGATGCTCGCCAAGGTCCGCTTCCAGGACCAGCTCGCCGAGATGACGCTGCCGGACGTTGCCGCCAACCTGGCGGTGAAGCCGTAGTAACCTGGTTTCGTGCGGTCGAGCCCGGCGATCCCCATCCTGCTGCTCTTCGGGGCGTGTACCGACGCAACCCCGGATCCGGACCCCGACCTCGAGGTGCCGATCGTCGGCTCCTGGCGGCAGCGCTTGCCGCAGGGCGAGCGGCCGGACATCGACCACATCGGCGACGTCGTCTTCCACGCGGACGGTACGGTCACCGGCACCCGCATCCCGCCGGGCGCGTACGAGACCGACGGCGGGCGTCTGAGGCTCATCAGCGAGGGTGGGGCGCGGTACCGCGAGACCGACTACGCGCGCCGGAACGAGCTCCTCGTCATCCACGGGCTGCGCCCGGTCGGCGAGGTCGTCGAGCTCGTCGGGGTGTGGCGCGGCGTCGAGATCTACGTCGACAGCGACGAGCACGTCGAAGCCCACTGGGGGCTCGAGCTGCGCGCCGACGGCACCGCGCGCTACACGCTGAGCAACACCGACCAGGACTTCGATCGCGAGGGCACCTGGACGCTGCACATCGACGGATGGTGGCTGCTCTTCCAGGCGACGGACGGCGATCCGGCGGGACCGCTCGGGCTCTATTTCGCCATCCTCGGCGACACCGCGCTCGGCAAGTACTCGTTCATGAACATCGACTGAGCGCGGGTGCGACACCGCTGCGGCGGGTCGCACGCGCCGTGTGACGGGGCGTGAGCCAAGGGGACCGACCGGCGCCGCGCACGGCGCGTGATGGCGAGCAAGGAGGCTCGCCATGCAGAAGGTCATCGCGGGGGTACTCGCGGCTTGGATCGCCGCGGGCTGCGGCCCCGCGCTCAGGAATCACATCAAGGTCGACGACGTGCCGCTCGGCAAGGTCGTCGTGTACCGCAACGGCGTCGCGTTCTACGAGCGCCGCGCGCAGGTGCGGGACGGCAAGCTCACGGTGAGCGTGCCGCGCGACCGGGTCGACGACTTCCTGAAGTCGCTCACCGTCGTCGACGCGCGGACGCAGAAGCCGTTGCCGGTGGCGTTCCCGCGCACGCAGAGCGCGGCCGGGCCGTACATCGACATGACGCTCGACGTGCGGGTGCCCGAGGGCCGCTTCGCCGACGTCCTGCTCACGTACGTGACCGAGTCGAGCGCGTGGAAGCCGAGCTACCGGCTGGTCGTCGGGGAGGGCGGCAAGGTGATGATCGAGGGCTGGGCCGTCGTCGACAACCTCTCGGGCGAGGACTGGAACCGCGTGCGGGTCGGGGTCGGCTCCAGCGCGGCGATGTCGTTCCGTTACGATCTGTGGAGCGTGCGCACCGTCGAACGCGAGGCGCTCGCCGCCGACGAGCAGTTCGCGATCGCGCCGCCCATGGGCGTGTCGCCGTACGGCGGCAGCGCCGGCACGAGCGAGGGCGCGGGCCAGACGCTCGTGACGCTCGACGACGTCGAGATCCGCCGGCCCGCGGGGCACCCGGACGCGTCCGGCACGGCGCTCTCCGGCTCGGCGGAGCTCGAGAACCAGTACGTGCAGGACGGCATCGGCATCCTCGCCGGGCGCGTCGAGCCGACGGCGACGACCGGCGTGATCCGCGGACGCGTGATCGATCCGGCGAGCGGGATGGGGCTCGCCGGCGCCACGGTGGTCGCGCGCTCGCCGTCGCTCCACGGCGAGCAGGTCGTGATCACGGACGACACCGGCAGCTTCGCCCTCGGTCACCTGCCGCCCGGCACCTACGAGGTGACGTTCTACTACGCCGACGCGACGTCGCGCCGCGCCGGCGTGCTCGTGCAGGCGAACCAGGCGGCGCCGGTCTACCAGAAGCTCGACACCTCGGGTTCGGCGGGGGAGGTGATCACGATCCAGGGCAGGGCGCCGATGATCGACGTGTCGAGCACGCGCCTCACGCAGGAGTCCACGAGGAACCTCCCGGTGCCGGGCCGCCGCTACGAGACGGCGCTCGGCGCGGCATCAGGTTCGCAGACCGACGGGGGCCCGGACCGAGCGCCCGCGCCGCCGCCCGATCGCTTCGCGAGCGGCGACCAGAAGCTCGCGGCGCTCGTCCCCGACCTCGTGAAGCAGCGCCGCCACGTCGTCGTCGAGGGCTACGCCGCGCCCGGCGAGGCCGACGCGCAGGCGCGCTCGCTCGACCGCGCCAACGTCGTGCGCAACCAGCTCATCGACGCGGGCATGCCGCCGGCGCGCGTGCGCGCGGTCGGCAAGGGCGTCGCGC
>JAIOII010001563.1 GCA_019912685.1 Kofleriaceae bacterium | reverse complement strand
GCCCCAGCTCGCGCGCGGGCTGCACGCGCTCCACGCCGCCGGCAAGATCCACCGCGACGTCAAGCCGCCCAACATCCGCGTCACCAGCGACGGCCGCGTCGTGCTGCTCGACTTCGGCCTCGTCGCCGAGCTCGAGCGGCGGCGCGGCTACGAGTCGGGCTCGATCGTCGGCACCGTCGCGTACATGGCGCCCGAGCAGTGCGCCGCCGACGCGACGCTCACCGCCGCCGCCGACTGGTACTCGGTCGGGGTCGTCATCTTCCAGGCGCTCACCGGCAAGCTGCCGTTCGAGGGCTCGCCGGCGCGCGTCGTCCTCGACAAGCAGACGAAGAACGCGCCCGCGCCGTCGGACCTCGCCACCGGCATCCCCGACGATCTCGACGAGCTCTGCCGTCAGCTGCTCGATCGCGATCCGGCGGCGCGCCCCAGCGGCCGCGCGCTCATGGCCCGCCTCGGCCTCGAGGACGAGCGCAGCCTCTCGAGCATCACGCGCTCGCGCGAGGGCGGCTTCGCCGGCCGCGACGCCGAGCTCGATCGCCTCGACAGTGCGCTCGCCACGGTCGGCAAGGGCGGCGCCGCGGTCGCGATCGTGCGCGCGCCCTCGGGCATGGGCAAGAGCGCGCTGGTCAACCGCTTCTTCGAGCGCGCGCGCGCGTCGCACGAGGACATGGTCGTCCTGCGCGGGCGCTGCTTCGATCGCGAGGACGTCCCGTACAAGGCGATCGACGACCTGATCGACGAGCTGTCGAGCTGGTGGCTCGAGCTCCCCATCGACGAGGCCCGGCAGCTGCTGCCCCAGGACGCCTGTCTGCTCCCGGCGCTCTTCCCCGTGCTCGGCCGCGTGCCGGTGATCGCCGACGCGCCGCAGACCCGCACCGTCGCCGATCCGCAGGAGCTGCGCACGTACGCCTTCGCGGCGCTGCGCGAGGCGCTGCAGCGGCTGACCGAGCGCCACCTCGTCGTCTTCTTCCTCGACGACATGCAGTGGGTCGACCGCGACACCACGACCTTGCTCGCCGACCTCATGCGCGCGCCCGATCCGCCGCGCCTCCTCCTCCTGCTCGCCACGCGCGTCGACGGCTCCGGCGCCGTGCAGCAGCTCGCGCGCCGCTTCGACGCCGAGCTCACCACCGTCGATCTCGGCCCGCTCGATCCGTCGGTCGCGATGCAGCTCGCGCTCGCCCAGCTCGGGCCGGGTCACGAGGAGACCGCGCGCCGCCTGGTGCGCGAATCGGCGGGCAGCCCGTTCTTCCTCATGGAGCTGATCCGCTACCTGCAGGGGCGGTCGATCGACGACATCGCCGGCAAGGGCCTCGAGGCGATGCTGTCGGCGCGCATCGACGATCTCGGCGAGCAGGGCCGCCACCTCGCCGAGGTGCTCGCCGTCGCCGGCGAGCCGCTGCCGCAGCGCGCGCTCCTGCTCGCGTCGAGCCTGCCGAGCGCCGACCTCCAGCGCCAGCTCGTGCACCTGCGCGCCCAGCGCATCGTGCGCACGAGCGGCGCGCGCGCCGACGAC
>JAIOII010000155.1 GCA_019912685.1 Kofleriaceae bacterium | reverse complement strand
GCAAGGGACGCGGCCGGCTGCCGCCGGGCGCCGGGGTCGACCTGCTCGCCGCGTCGCAGCCGGCGGCCGCGGTCGACAACCCGCGCGTGGTCGGGACGGGGGACGTCGCGTTCCGCCGCATCTGCGAGCGCATCTCCCAGGCGCGGCGCTCGGTCGACATCCGCGCCTTCCTCTGGCGCGACGACGACGCCGGCAACATCTTCGGCGAGGCGGTGCTCGCCGCCGCCGAGCGCGGCGCGCAGGTGACGATCCACAAGGACCGCATCGCCGCGGTGTACGAGTACGCGGGCGGCAACAAGCAGAGCTTCTTCCACAAGCGCGTCGATCCCGTGCGCGGCGTGCAGGCGTGGGTGCTGGGCGCGGTGTTCCGCAAGAAGGGCTCGTTCAAGCAGAAGCCCAACGTGCTCGCCGAGGCGATCCTCTCCCACCCCAACATCAAGGTCGAGGCGCACCGCAAGCGCTTCGATCACTCCAAGGTCTACATCGTCGACGACGAGTGGATGTGCGTGGGCTCGATGGGGATCGGCGACAACCACCTGCACGACTGGGTCGACCTGATGGTCGAGCTCGACGGCGCCGAGCACGTCGCCCGCCTGCGCGCGCGCATGGCCGGCGAGGACGAGTTCGATCCGTCGCGCGGCATCGACTTCCTCGTGCACAGCCGCGAGGCGCACCGCCCGCGCACCTGCCCGATGCTCACGCACCGGCTCGCGCTCATCGACAGCGCCCGGCAGTCGCTCACGATCGAGATGGCGTACCTCGGCGACCGCCGCTTCACGATGGCGCTCGCCCGCGCGGTCGGGCGCGGCGTCGAGGTGTCGCTGGTGACCGCGGCGCGCGCCGACGTGCTCGGCAACGTCAACCGCGCGACGTGCGACACGCTGCGCCGCCTCACGGGCGCGCCCGAGCACCTGCGCATCGTGCACCTGCCGCGCATGGTGCACTCGAAGGTCGCGGTCATCGACCACCGCGTCGTCGACATCGGCTCGGCGAACTTCACGCGCATCTCGCACGGGGTCTACGACGAGATCAACCTGTACGCCGATCACGCCGGCTTCGCGCAGGCGGTCGAGCTCGAGATCGCGCGCCACGCCGCCGAGGGCACGGTCGTCGACGAGCGGCTGCGGTACCGCCGCCTGGCGATCGGGCTCGAGCGCGCCGTCATGGCGTACCAGTCGCGGAAGGGTGGCTAGCGCCCGCCATGGCGAGGAACCCGGTCCCGGTCGAGGACGTCCGCGCCGCGTCGCAGCGGGCGGCGCGTCGCAGCCAGATCCTCGAGGCGGCCAAGCACGTCTTCGCCGAGGCCGGGTACCACGGAGCGTCGATCCACGCGATCATCGAGCGCGCCGAGATCGCGCGCGGCACCTTCTACCTCTACTTCGAGAGCAAGGAGGCGGTGTTCGGCGCGGTGCTCGACGAGGCGATGACGGGGCTGCGGCGCCGCATCGTCCGCATCGAGACCGCGCCCGGCTCGCGGTCGCCCCGCGACCAGCTCACCGACAGCGTCTCGAGCCTGCTCGAGTTCGTCGTCGCCGACCGGCCGCTGGCGACCGTGCTGCTGTCGTCGAGCGCGACGCCCGACGCCGAGGCCGCGGCCCGCCTGGCCGCGTTCTACGCCGAGGTGCGCTCGGTGATCGCGCTCTCGCTCGAGACCGGCATGCAGATCGGGCTCCTGCGCACGTGCGATCCCCAGCTGACGGCGGCGGCGCTCCTCGGCCTGGTCCGGGGCATCGTCGAACACTGCGTGACCCGTGGCGAGGCCCAGCCGATCCACGACGTCACCCGCGAGCTCATCGATCTCGCGCTTGTCGGTGTGCTCGCCCGCTGATACCGTCGCTTCCACCGGGGATGGCAGATCCGCGCGATCACGTGGGAGCCGGGCGATATGCGATCGTCAGCAAGCTCGGGGAAGGTGGGATGGGCGCGGTTTATCGTGCGCACGACCGCCTGACCGGCCAGGACGTCGCGGTGAAGCGGCTCGTCGCGCGGAAGCCGCCGCCCGACCCGACGCTCCCGATGACGCGCCCGCCGATCGGCTCGGAGCCGACGGTGCTCGCCGATGTCCTGGACGACGAGGGTGAGGAACGGCCAGGGCACGGGTGCCGCCCCGGTTTCGCCGAGGCCGGCGGCGCCG
>JAIOII010001562.1 GCA_019912685.1 Kofleriaceae bacterium | reverse complement strand
ATGATGGCCCTCGCGTTCGACCAGGCCGCCGAGTTCTTCGCCGTGGCGATCGAGCTGGGCAGCTACGACCGCGAGACGCTGCGCCACCTGCAGATCGAGCTGGCCACCGCGCTCGTGCATGCGGGCCGCGGCCCCGAAGCCGCTCGCGAGTTCCTGGCCGCGGCGGACGGCGCCGAGCCGGCGGTCCGGCTCGATTGCCACCGGCAGGCTGCCGATCAGTGGATCATCACCGGGCACCTCGAGCGGGGCATGACCGCGTTGCGCACCTCGCTGGCCGACATCGGCGAGCCGCTGGCGGCGACCCCTCGGCGGGCCCTGGCGAGGGTGCTGTGGAACCGCGCCCGCCTGCGGTTGCGTGGTCGCGGCTACCACAAGCGCCTCGAGAGCCAGGTCCCGGTGGAGGCGCTGCGCCAGCTCGACGTGCTCAAGGCCGTGGGGCATGGCCTCGCGATGGTCGACAACATCCGCGGCGCCGACTTCAACGGTCGGTTCCTGTTGCTGGCGCTCGAGACCGGTGAACCACGTCGACTCGTCGGAGCGCTGGCGACCGAGGTGGTGTTCCTTGCCAGCCAGGCTGGCCGCTCCGGGCGACGTGCCCGGCAACTTCACGCCGACCTGGTCCGGATCGCCGAGGACTGCCCGGACACGGGGTTCGCTCGGACCTGGCTGTTGCTCGCCAACGGCGCCGCCTGCTTCTTCGAGGGGCGTTTCACGCCCGCGGTGCGGTCGCTGGAGGCCGCGGAGGCGGCGTCCGCAGATGCGCAGACCGCCATGACCTACGAACGCAACAACACGCGCGTGTTCCGGATCCACGCGCTGCGCGTGCTGGGCGCGCTCCGGCAGCAGCACGCGCTGATCCGCGAGTCCGTACGCAACGGGCGTCAGCGGGGTGATCGGTACCTCGAGACCACGCTGCGGTTGTTGCAGGGGCAGTCGCTGCTCGGGCGCGACGACGTCGTCGGCGCACGCGCCGCCATCGAGGAGGCGACGTGGTCCCCGCCCGAGCAGGGCTTTCACTTGCAGCACTGGTACGAGCTGCGGGCGCGCGTCGAGCTGGCCATCTACGAGCGGAGAGCGCCGGCGGCGATCGCCGAGCTGATGCCCCGCTTCGCGGCGCTGGATCGGTCGATGTTGCTCCGCGTGAAGCTGGTCCGTGCCGACGCCGCCGCGCTCCGCGGCCGGCTCTTGCTGGCGGGGGCGGCAGCCGGGCACGACGTCGCTTCCCGGCTCGATGAGGTCAGGAGGATCGCGCGACAGCTCGAGGGCGAGCGAGCCGGGTACGCCACGGTGTACGCGCTGTTGTTGCGAGCCGGGATCGCGGCGATCGCCCCCGCGGATTCCCGTGAAGGCGCGATCGTGCCGCTCCGTGAGGCGGTCGCCGTCGCCGCGCAGCACGACATGGCCCTGCACCTCGCCGCCGCCCGTGACCGGCTGGGCGACCTGCTCGGCGGCGACGAGGGCGCCGCGCTGCGCGCCATGGCCGCCGCGTACGCGTCCACCGAGGGCGTGGTCGCGTCGGACCGCATGTTCGAGGTCCAGGCGCCCGGGATCTCCCGGGGCTGAACCGATCCGCCCAGGCGGCGCGGCGAAAACCGGCACACGCGAAGCTGCGATCGGCGGCTGGATCGCGCGCCGCTTGCACGCCGTCCATCGCTCGGCTATATACTGAACCTAATGGTTCAGTATCAGACGACGCGCCTCGACGCCTCGTTCGCCGCGCTCTCCGACGCCACCCGACGCGGCGTCCTCGAGCAGCTCGGCCGCGCCGACGCCTCGATCACGGACCTCGCCGTGAAGTTCGACATGACCCTCACGGGCATGAAGAAGCACGTCGGCGTCCTCGAGCAGGCCGGGCTCGTCACCACCGAGAAGGTCGGGCGCGTGCGGACCTGCAAGCTCGGTCCGCGCCGGCTCGAGGAAGAGACGGCGTGGATCGAGCGGTACCGCCGGCTCTGGGACGCGCGCTTCGACGAGCTGGACCAGGTGGTCGAGGAACTGAAACGGAAGGAGATGACCGATGGACGCAAGAAGAGGAAATGAGCCCGACCCCGGCCAGCGCACCACGCTGGCGCGGACGTCCGAGCGCGAGCTGGTGATCACCCGGACCATCAACGGCCCCCCGCGCCTCGTGTTCGCGGCGTGGACCCAGCCCGAGCTGTTCGCGCGGTGGTGGGTGCCGAAGTCCGCGGGCGTGACCTTGCTCTCCTGCGAGATGGACGTGCGCGTCGGCGGCGGCTACCGCCTCGTGTTCGCCGCGGACCCGAAGCCGATGGAGTTCTTCGGCCGCTACCTCGAGGTGACGCCGCCCTCGCGCCTCGCCTGGACCAACGATGAAGGCGGCGAGGACGGCGCGGTCACCACCGTGACGTTCGAGGAACGAGACGGGAAGACGCTCGTGGTCCTGCACGAGCGCTACGCCTCGAAGGAGGCGCTCGACGCGGGCCTCGCGTCCGGCGCCTACGACGGGATGAACGAGACCTTCGAGCAGCTCGACGAGGTGCTGGCCACGCTCGCGTCGCGCTGATCGCGGTCGAGGCCGAGAATCGGAAGTGACGCAGGGCGCCGGTCGTGGCACAACGCGCGCATCGTCACGTTCTCGACCGACCCGGATCCGGACGACGCCCGCGCGCTCGCGCGCGAGGCCGCGGATGCGCTCGCCCGCGCGCAGGCGCTGACCTTGCCCGCAGCGCGCGAGGAGCTCCGGCG
>JAIOII010001561.1 GCA_019912685.1 Kofleriaceae bacterium | reverse complement strand
GGGTCACCGTCGACGGCGATCGCCATCCCCGGTGGACACGCGTCGGGGTTGTGCCACGCCCAGCCGCCGACGCCCGGCGCGAGATCGAACGCGGCGACGCCGGCGCCCTGCGTCGCCGTCGGGCGGTCCTCGAGGACGTGGACGTAGACGGGCGACTTCCGCGCGCCCGACGCCGCGGACACGATCGTCGTCCTCGACGGCGCGCGCGTCGTCGTCCTCGATCCGGCGACCGGCGAGGAGCGCGTCTCCTGGCGCGCGAGCGACGGCTGGATCCCGCGGCTCGCGCTCCTGCGCCGCCCCGACGACGTCGTGGTCGCGAGCTACGAGCACGGCCACGTCGTCTTCCGCTCGTCGACCCTGTCCATGCGCCCGATCCGCTCGATCGCGGTGAACGGGGTGCTCGTCGGCCTCTTCGCGGTCGCCGATCGCGCCGCGGCCACGCTCGCCGACGGCACGGCCTACCTCATCGATACCCGAGGCGTCGCGGTGGCCGCCGCCGGCCTGGCGCCGGGCTGGGAGGTCTCCGGCGATCGCGCCGCTACCACCACCACCGACATGACGGGCGCCGATGGCGTGCTCGCCACGTTCTCGACCGATGGCGTCATGCGCACGGCGGCGACGCTGCCCGGGAGCGGCCCGATCGGCGTCGCGGCGCGGGCGCTCGTCGACGGTGCGCCCCTGACGGTGCTGAGCGGCCCGGGCGGAACGCGCATCACCGTGCTCGACGACGCGGGCGCGGCGCGCATGATGGTCGACTTGCCGTCCGACGCGCCGCGTACACCGGTCCTCTCGACGGCGATCGGCGGCGCCGGCGTCGTCGTCGCCGTCCTGGCCCGACCCCTTCGACTGGTGCGGATCGATCTTAAGTGACCGGCGGCTGACCGGGGACGTGCGCCGGCTGCTATACGATCGACACATGGCGCTCCCCATCCGTGCCGCGCTGCGCAGTGCCGGCCGCTTCATGGTCTCCAATCCCACGACGGTCCTCAGCATGGCGCGCCACGCCCTGGGGATGCGGATCGCGGTGCCGCTCGATGCCGTGCGGTGGTTCATCGCCAACACGCCGCCGTCGCGCAAGGCGCCGCAGGACGTGACGGTGATGGCGCGGCCGCCGGCGATCGCCGTGGGCGCGACCATCGACCTCATGGGCACGACGGTGCGCGCCAACGCGTCGATCAAGATCGAGCAGCTCGAGGTCGCGCCGGAGCAGCTCAAGGTGAAGATCCGGCTCTCGAACGTCGACCTGAAGGTGCTCGGTGAAGCCGCCACGCCGGTCGCCGCGCTCATCAAGAGCGGCGCGCTCGACCTGTCGAAGCCGGGCAACCTGCTCAAGTTCGCGCCCAAGAAGCCCGACGTCCTCGTCGAGGCGCAGGACGACATCATGGTCGTCGACGTGATGAAGAACCCCAAGGTGCGGCAGAACGAGCGCGTGCGCCGCGTGCTCGAGACGCTCACCCCGGTCGTGAACGTCACCGGCATCTCGACCGACGGTGACTTCCTGGTGCTCCAGCTGCGCGCCACGCCGCTCGGCTTCCCGCGGGCCCTGAACGCTGCGAGGGCCCTGGCCGCGGGGTGAACGGCGTGGGAGACGGCCCGGACATCCCGGCCGACCACGTCGGCGCGGTGCTCGAGGGGATCGACGACGCGCTCCTCGAGGCCGAGGCCTCCGGCGACGACCGCGCGGTGGCCAACCTGCTCGCGGCGGTCGCGGCGAAGCCC
>JAIOII010001560.1 GCA_019912685.1 Kofleriaceae bacterium | reverse complement strand
CCTCGCCGACGTGCTCGCCCCGGGCCCCGAAGGCTGGGTCGTCACGGCGCCCGACGAGACGCGCCTCGACGCCGCCCGCGCCGAGCTCGGGCTCGAGGCCGACGAGCCGGTCGGCGTCCAGATCGGCGTCTCGTACGCCGGCGGCGCGCTCGTCGCGCTCAAGACGGTGTACCTCGGTGCGCGCGCGGAGAACCCGACGCTCGCCGGGCTGCGGGTCGACGGCGCCGAGCCGACCGGCGAGAGCCTCCAGCTCGCGCGCGACGTCGAGGTGCGCCTGGCCGTCGACGCCGACGCCGAGCTCGTGAAGGTGAACTGGCTGACGTCGACGGGGACGATGCACGACTTCGATCTCCCGTCGGCGTACCTCGTGATCGAGGACGAGGATCCGTCCGCAGGCGAGCTCGCGATCGTGCTCCGAGATCGCGCCGGCGGCGTCGCGTGGCGGGTCTGGTCGTTGACCGCGCCGTAGCCCTGCGCGCAGCCCGAGCGCGCTCGGCTGCCTCGCCGTGCGTGAACGCGCAGCCGATGCGCGCACGCGCTCGACATCTCGTCCCGGCGCGTGGCCATCGTCTTGCAGAGCGTCGCCGCCATGCTCATCGCGCGGCCGGGCCATGTCTTCGTGATGTCGATCCTCCTCGGTGGAGCCGTCACCGGCTGCGTCGAGACCGTCGACGAGAAGCCGATCGCGGCGCCGGATGTCGACGCGATCGCCGGTTGCGCGCCCACGACGCCGGCGGCCGACGCGCGGCTCACCGGCGTGTGGATCGCGCCGGGCGGCGCGGTGTGGGCGGTCGGTGACGGCGGGCTCGTCGGCCGCCGCACGAACGATCGCTGGACGTGGTGCGACGCCGCCGGCGGCGTCGACCTCTCCGCCGTGTGGGGCGTCGACGACGACGATGTCTGGATCACCGGCGCCGCCGGCACGGTGCTGCGCTGGCGGGGCGACGCCTTCGACGCGATCGACGTCGACGCCACCGCCGACCTCACCGGCATCTGGGGCGCGAGCCCGACCCACGTCTTCGTCGTCGGCGACGGCGGCGTCGTGCGCTACCACGACGGCGTCGGCTGGCGCACCGTCGACGTCCCCGCCGACGAGCTCGGCGCCGTCTGGGGCGCGAGCGCGTTCGACGTCTGGATCGGCGGCAGGCGCAGGACCACGACCACGACGCCCACGGGCGCCGAGCACGCGAAGTGCGAGGCGACGATCGATCGCTGGAACGCGACGACCCGAACCTTCGTCCGCGAGCACGCGTTCGTGCAGGAGCACGGCGCCTGCGGGATCTTCGGCCTGGGCGGCAGCGGCCCCGCGGACGTCTGGGCCGTCGGCACGGAGTTCCCCGCCGGCTCGGCCGCGCCCTTCGCGTTCGCGGCCCACCACGACGGGACGCAGTGGTCGCGCGCGACACCGCCGGACGAGGAGCTCACGATCGATCGCACGTTCCTCGACGTCGCGGCGCACGCGCCCGGCGCCGAGGACGGGGCATGGGTGGTCGGTCAGGGCACGAGCGCGGTACGTCGCAACGCGGGCGCCTGGTCCTCCGCCGACGACACGACCGCCGACCTCGCCGACATCGACGCGCGCGGCGGATCCATGTTCGCCGTCGGGGCCGAGGTCAAGATCCTGCGCTGGTCCGGCACCGACTGGGTGCGGGAATGACCGCGTAGGCGTGCCGACGCGCACGGTGAGTCGCACGCGCACAATCGACATCCGGAGCAAGCGGGGCCCTAATGGTACGGATGCTCCGAGAAGACGGATCGACGCCGACGCCCGGCAGCGGACCGCACCTCGTGCGGTTCTACGAGACCGACGACGCGCTGGCGCACATCATCGCCGACTTCGTCTCCGACGGCCTCGCCGCCCGCGAGGCGGTGCTCGTCATCGCGACCGCCGCGCACCGCGCCCAGGTGAAGGCCCTCCTCGATCAGCGTGACGCCGCGATCGACGAGGCGCTGATCGCCGGCCGGCTGCTCCTCCTCGATGCCGACGAGACCCTCGCGCGCTTCATGGACGGATCGTCGCCGAGCTGGGAGCGCTTCTACGCCACGGTGAACGGCATCCTCGACGCCGCCACCGGCGGAGCTCCGGGGGTCACCGTCCGTGCCTACGGCGAGATGGTCGACGTCCTCTGGCGCGCCGGCCACGCCGAGGCGGCGCTCCAGGTCGAGGAGATGTGGAACGCGGTCCAGCGCGACCGCGCGTTCACCCTGCTCTGCGCCTACGTGGTCGACAGCTTCCAGCGCGACGCCGCCGGGCTGCGCCGCGTGTCCGAGCTCCACACGCACGCGCACACGCACGGCGATGGCGGCAGCGCCAGCGCGCGGGCCATCCTCGCCGACGCGCGGCGCAATCACCGGCTGCAGCAGGTCACCGCCGCGATCGCCGCCGCGGTCACCCGCGACGAGGTGCTCGAGACCGTCGTCGACAAGCTGGCGCGCACCCTCGGGGCGTCGAGCGTCGGGCTCTTCCTGGTCGGCGAGGACCGGAAGCACGTCTTGCTGGCCCGGCAGGTCGGATACACCGACGACGGCGCGCGTGCGCTCGCTCGCACGCCGCTCGACGGTGCGCGCGCCCTGCCCGTGACCGACTCGATCCGCCGTGGCGAGCCGGTCTGGATCGACGACCAGGCCGCCCTCCTCGCCCGGTATCCGCACCTCGCATCGGTCGTCTCCCCCGACCGCCGGTACCGGATCGCGTGCATGCCGCTCGTCGCGCACGGCCAGACGATCGGCGGGCTCGGCCTGACGTTCGACGACGCCCCACCGATGGATCTCGACGAGCGCGCGTTCCTGCAGCTGGTCGCGCGCTACAGCGCGCTCGCCCTGGAGCGCGTCCGCCTCCAGGACGAGGAGCGCACGAGCCGCGAGCGCGCCGAGCTCCTCTACGGGCTGGCGCGCGCGGTGATCGCCGCGCGGACCGTCGAGGAAGTCTTCGACGCCGCGCTCGACGCGATCACGCTGGCGCTGCGGACGCCGCGCGGGGAGATCCTCACGTACGGCCACGACCCGGTGATGCACTTCCGGGCGTGGCGCGGCCTGTCCGAGGGCTACCGCGCCGCCGTCGACGGCCACTCGCCCTGGTCGCGCGAGACCCGCGACGCGGAGCCGATCGTCGTCACCGACGTGGCGGCCGATCCGGCGATGGCGCGCTTCCAGGCGCTCTTCCGCGACGAGCAGATCGGCGCGCTCGCGTTCATCCCGCTCTGCGCGGGCACGACGTTGCTCGGCAAGTTCATGCTGTACTACGGCGCGCCGCGCGAGCTGCGGCCGGCCGAGCTCGACCTCGCGCGCGCGATCGCCGACCACGTCGCGGCCGCGCTCTCCCGCTTCGCCGCCGTGGCCGAGCTCGAGGAGACCGTCCGCTTCAACGAGGTGTTCACCGGCGTCCTCGGCCACGATCTGCGCAACCCGCTCGGCGCCATCGTCACCGCCGCGCAGCTCGCGATGGTGAAGAACCCGAGCGAGAAGCTCAACAAGCCGCTGTCGCGCATCCTCACCAGCAGCGCGCGCATGTCGCGCATGATCGATCAGCTCCTCGACTTCACCCACGTGCGCCTGGGCGGCGGCGTGCCGCTCCACTGCCAGCACCTCGACCTGGTGCCGATCGTGCGCCATGTCGTCGACGAGCTCGACGACGCGCACCCGGAGTGGACGCTCTCGCTCGACGTCGGCGGCGACACCACCGGCGCGTGGGACGGCGATCGCCTCGCGCAGCTGTTCTCGAACCTCGTCGCCAACGCCCTCCAGCACGGCGAGGTCGCCGGCGGCGTGCGGGTCCGCCTCGACGGCTCGCGCCCCGACCACCTGCGCGCCGAGATCGAGAACGCGGGCGCCATCGCACCCGAGCTCCTGCCCGTCCTGTTCGAGCCGCTCGCCGGGGGGGCGATCGCGCAAGGTCGGCGCCCGCGGCCTCGGCCTCGGGCTCTTCATCTCGCGCGAGATCGTGCGGGCCCACGGCGGGACGATCGACGTGGCGTGCGGCGACGGGTCACGGACGATCTTCGTGATCGAGCTGCCGCGGGTTCACTGAGCTCGCGGGTCGCTGTCGGCGACGAGATCGAGGAACGTGTAGCGGTCGCGGATCTCGCGCGCGTGCCGCCGCGCCGCGTCGACCTCGGCGTCGGACCAGCCCAGCTC
>JAIOII010001559.1 GCA_019912685.1 Kofleriaceae bacterium | reverse complement strand
TCTATTGTCCGCCCGCCATGCGCACCTGCTTCCCGGCCCTCCTCGCCGCTGTCCTGCTCGCCGCCGCAGGCGACCGCGGCGGCGAGCAGGACAGCGGCGAGGAGGGCCGGGAAGCAGGTGCGCATGGCGGGCGGACAATAGACGTTTTCTTGCCCGCGGGCAGCGACGCCTCGACCATGACGACATGCCCCTACCTCATGCTGGCAACCGCCGCCGTCGCCGTACCATCGAGCCGACCCTGGCGCTCCACTACCAGCTGACCGCGTGCTGTGACGCCGGGGACGTCGTCGCGATGGCGATGGCCGACGACGACGGCGTCCCGCTCGCGATGGCGGGCGAGCTCGGCGCGTGCCGCGACGTCGCGGGCAAGATGATCGCCGTCGCGCCGCGCATCCGCGAGGTCGAGTGCACCGTGCTCGGCGCGGGCGCGTCGTGGGACGTGTCGATGCGGAAGGTCGCGACCCCGAGCGGCGACGTCGTCGTGTGCGCGATCGGCGGCTCGTCCGAGGCGCGTCACCGCTCGATCCAGCGCACGGGCGCGAGCGCACAGCGCATCTTCGCCGCCCGCTGAGGTCGGTCGCGAGGCGGGTGCTACGCTTGCGCCATGCGCAACGTCATCGTGCCGGTGGTGCTCTCACTCGCTCTCGCCCTCGTGGCCTGCGACGGCAGGTCGGCCCCGCGCCGTGGGGTGCCGGCGAACGACGCGGCCCAGCTCCTCGTCGACCGCAACTGGCTCGACAGCTGGCCCAAGGACAAGGACGACCACCTGCGCGTCTACCGCTTCGTGCCGTCGATGGGCGGCGGCGTGTACCAGGACCGCACCGTCTTCAAGGGCACGTTCGAGCTGTTCCAGTTCGCGACCGACGGGACGGTCATCGAGTACCACTTCCCGCACGACGGCCTGAAGAAGACGGTGCGCTACCGCATCGAGCGCGTCGACGGGCCGGACCCGTTCGATCTCAAGCTCACGATCGAGGGTGACCCGCGCGGCCCCGGCACGTACTGGGGCATCACGTCGGAGCGCGGGCGCAGCGCCCAGGAGCTCGACGAGCTACTGCTCAACTGAGCGACGCGCGGGTCGGCGGCTGATCCGCACGAGGTCGTCGCCGTCGCCGAGCACGGCGTTCGGGTCGGGCGCGTCGAGCGGCTCGACGACGACGTCGAAGACGCCGTTGTCGAACGGCAGGCCGTCGGCGGCGGCGCCGGGTACGAGGCGCTCGCGCTGGCCGCGCTTCGCGTGCACGCGCGCGCGGTAGTGGCAGTACGGGTTGTTGCCGGGGCGGCCGAGGATCGCGTGCGCGGTGAACGTGCAGCCGCCCTTGCACTCGGCGGCGAAGTCGCACGTGCGGCAGAAGCCCCACAGCTCGTCGACGGTGCGGGCGCGGTTGAAGGCGAGCTCGGGCGCGTCCTTCCAGATCGCGGCGAGCGACGTCTCGCGCAGGTTGCCGCCGACGTAGTGCCGCGTCTGGAGCGACGGGCAGCCCTTCACCGCGCCGTCGCTCTCGATCCCCATCACGAACTTGCCGGCCTGGCAGCCGCGCCAGTGGTCGGTGTCGCCGGCGCGCAGCGAGCGGAGCAGCGTCTCCTCGGGCCCGAAGTAACCGAGGTTGTTGCCGGGCATGATCGTGATGCCGTCGGCGCGCGCGCGCTGCTTGAGCGCGGCGACGCGCGGCACGACGTCGAGCAGGTCCCATGGCTGCAGGATCATCTGCACGCGATCGGCGGCGCGGCCGAGCGGCGCCGTGAGCTGGATCTGCCAGGCGACGATGCCCTGCGCGCGCAGGACGTCGTAGAGCGCCTCGAGGTCGTCGCGGTTGGAGCGGTTGAGGTTGGTGTTCGCGGTGATCGCGATGCCGGCGGCGCGGAGGTTGGCGAGCGCCGCCATCGTGCCGGCGAAGCTGCCGCGCAGGTGGCGCATGCGATCGTGCGTCGCCTCGAGCCCGTCGACGGAGACCGAGGCCTGGCGCAGCCCGGCGGCGGCCATGTCGCGCGCGAGCTCCGCGGTGACGCCGCGCCCGCCGGTCGTGATGCCGACGGTGACGCCGCGCCGCGCGAGCGCGCGCACGATGTCGAGGAAGCCGTCGTGCAGGTAGGCCTCGCCGCCGATGAGGATGACCTCGCGCGCGCCGGCGGCGGCGAGCTGGTCGGCGACGCCCTTCGCCTCCTCGGTGGTGAGCTCGTGCTCGCGCGCGACGCCGGCGCGCGAGCCGCAGTGCGTGCACGCGTGATCGCAGGCGAGCGTGAGCTCCCAGACCACGTACACCGGCGCGTGGGCCGTCGCGACGACGTCGAGGCGACGGCGGTGGCCGGTGGACGGCTTCCGGCTCATGGGGAAGGAGGCGCAGGCTCGGAAGGCGGATCGACCACCTGCGGCGCCGGCGGATCGACCGCGACCTCGGCGGGATCGCGCCAGCCGTCGACGCCGTCGCAGTTCTGATCGACGCCGTCCTCGTCGGGATCGGCGGCGCCGGGGAAGACATCGGCCCGCGCGTCGTCGCAGTCACGCGGCGCGCACACGGTGTCGCGATCGTTGTCGCTCTGGCAGCTCGCGTCGTACGGGCTCCCCGGCCGCGCCACCATGCCGTAGCAGGCCATCAGCGTGACGAGCGCGCCGCCGGCGGCGAGCACGCGGCCGACCGCGCGGACGCGGCCGAAGCGCGGCGGGGTCAGG
>JAIOII010001558.1 GCA_019912685.1 Kofleriaceae bacterium | reverse complement strand
GCGGGGGCGGGCGCCTGCTCGGCCTGGCCGGCGTCCTCGGCGAGCCTGGCGCGCTCCTCGGCGACCGCCTCCTTCGCCATGAACTCCGGGTTGCCGCCCAGCAAGATGTCGGTGCCGCGGCCGGCCATGTTGGTCGAGATCGTGACCGAGCCCTTGCGGCCGGCCTGGGCGACGACGCCGGCCTCCTTCATGTGCTGCTTGGCGTTCAGCACGTTGTAGGGGATGTTCTTCGACCGCAGGAGCTGCGCGAGCACCTCCGACTTCTCGACGGAGATCGTGCCGACCAGCACCGGCTGCCCGCGCTTGTGGCAGTCCTCGATGTCGGCGAACACCGCCTTGAACTTGCCCTTCTCGTTCTTGTAGACGAGGTCGGGCAGGTCCTTCCTGATGAGCGGCTTGTTGGTCGGGATGACGCGGATGTCGAGCTTGTAGATCTGGTGGAACTCGGTCGCTTCCGTGTCGGCCGTGCCGGTCATGCCGGACAGCTTCTTGTACATGCGGAAGTAGTTCTGGAAGGTCACCGTCGCCAGCGTCTGGTTCTCCTCCTCGACGGTGACGCCCTCCTTGGCCTCGATCGCCTGGTGGAGCCCGTCCGACCAGCGGCGGCCCGGCATCTTGCGGCCGGTGTGCTCGTCGATGATGACGACCTTGCCGTCCTCGATCAGGTAGTTGACGTCGCGCTTGTAGAGCGTGTGCGCGCGCAGCGCCTGCTGGACGTGGTGGTTGAGCTGGATGTTCTTGATGTCGTAGAGGTTGTCGATCGCGAGCAGCTTCTCGATGCGCTCGACGCCCTCGTCGGTGAGCATCACCGAGTGCGCCTGCTCGTCGACGGTGAAGTCGACCTCGCGCTTGAGGCGCGGGATGATCTTGTCGACCTTGTCGTAGAGGTCGGCCGACGCCTCGCCCGCGCCGGAGATGATGAGCGGCGTGCGCGCCTCATCGATGAGGATCGAGTCGACCTCGTCGACGATCGCGTAGTTGAGGCCGCGCTGGACCATGCGGTCGGGCGCGTCCTTCATGTTGTCGCGCAGGTAGTCGAAGCCGAACTCGTTGTTCTGGCCGTACGTGATGTCGCAGCCGTAGTTGCGCTGGCGCTCGTAGTCGTCGAGGCCGTGGACGATCGTGCCGGTCGACAGGCCGAGGAAGCCGTAGAGCCGGCCCATCCACTCGGCGTCGCGCTTGGCGAGGTAGTCGTTGACGGTGACGACGTGGACGCCCTTGCCGGAGAGGGCGTTCAGGTACGCGGGCAGGGTGGCGACGAGGGTCTTGCCCTCGCCGGTGCGCATCTCGGCGATCTTGCCGGAGTGCAGCACCATGCCGCCGATGAGCTGCACGTCGTAGTGCCGCATGCCGAGGGCGCGCTTGCCGCCCTCGCGGACCAGGGCGAACGCCTCGGGCAGGATGTCGTCGAGCGAGGCCCCGTTGGCGAGCTTCTCCTTGAGCTCGCCGGTCATGGCGCGCAGCTGCGCGTCGGACTTGGCCTCGAGACCCTTCTCGAGCTCGCCGATTCGGCCCACGAGGGGCTGCATCTTCTTGAGCTCGCGCTGGTTCTTGCTACCGAAGATCTTCTCGAGGAGTCCCATAGGCGTTCCGGAGGCGGGTTCTAGCACGGCTCCGGTGCCGCGGGTCACCTACAATATCGGGTAGTCACGGCACGTTGCAGGTGAAGAGCGGGCCGATCGTGTTGACCGAGACCACGGTGAAGGTCACGGACGTCGAGGTGACCTGGAAGCCGTCGGTCGGCGCGGTGTTGCCCGGGCACGTGAACAGCACCCCGAAATCGCCCTCGTAGTCCGGTCCGCCGTCGCAGTGGAGGTGGAACTCGCTGCCCGCGTGGAGCTCGGACACCACGGTGGCGCCGCCGGCCGTCAGCTCCATCCGGTTCATGAACGTGTCGACGAAGCGGGCGCAGTCGAGCGTGCCCTGCTCGACGGTGAACGCGAACCGCTCGAGATCGTCGTTCGACATCGGCAGCGGCTCGTCGAACACGACGCGCGTGCCGTCGGCGAACAGGCACGACGCCCGGTCCGCCGACAGGAGGCCCTCCTGCGCGGCCGGGCCCGCCGGCAGGCACGCCTTCGCCGCGGCCGCCGCCGTCGCCCAGCAGTTGCCGGGATCGGTCAGGACGTCGCAGGTCAGATCCTCGCCACCGCCGCACGCCGCGAGCGCCGCCGCCGGCACGAGGGCGAGCGCCCTCACGCCGGCTTCCAGCTGCGCATGAAGGTCAACCCGTCCTTCTTCAGGTCGAAGCGCGTCATCGCGGTCCCGACGAGGTTGCCGTCGGCGTCGCGCACGTCGCCCGGCAGCTCGGTCCAGGTGCGGAGCGGCGACAGCCAGCGGATGTCCTTCTGCCCGGCGAACGTGTACGGCTTGCCGTCGTCGCCGGTGAACGCGAACTCGTAGCGGATGACGCGCCCGAGGACCGGCTGGATGCGCAGGGTCCCGCGCAGCGGCTGGCGCGTCGCCAGGCCCTCGGCGTCGACCGTGCCCTCCATGTCGGCGACCTGCTGCTTCTTGCGCCACGCGCCGATCGGCCCCGAGCGCACCTGCACGGTGAACGAGAACGGGCGCGTGACCCCGTCCTTCGTCCACGTTCCGCTCATCGTCTCTTCGAAGCCGAAGCCCATCGCGTAACGGTATCCGAAAAATCAAAGCGGAGCCGAATCCAATCCGGCTCCGCTTCACGAGTGGGACGTCAGCTCAGTTCGCGACGCAGCCCTGGAAGACGAAGGGCGGCTGGCAGATGCACTCGCTGTCGCCGGCCTGGCAGGTGCTGCCGTCCGGGCGGCGGCAGTCCGAGCCACCGATGACCGCGCGGCAATCCGAGCGGGCCTCGCACTCCGCCTGGGTCGTCAGCTCGCCGCAGGTGGGCGGCGAGCTGACGACCCAGGCGG
>JAIOII010001557.1 GCA_019912685.1 Kofleriaceae bacterium | reverse complement strand
GGGTGCCGGCGCGGGCGTGGGCGTCGGCGCCGGAGGGTCGGCGTACGGATCGACCGGCTGCGCGCTCGCGAGCGTGGGGGCGAGCACCGCCGCGAGCGCGAGCATCGCGGCCGAGCGGCGGACCGGTTCCATCACCTTCTCTGGGTACCACCGGGACCGCCCCCGTTCAACGGGCCGTGGGCTCCGTCACTGGGTCGGCACGGCCGGGACCGGCTGCGTCGGGGGCCGGTCCTGCTTCCACGCTTTCTTGTAGAAGAACATGAAGAGCACCTGGATCATCGAGAGGATGGGCACGGCGAACAGGGCGCCGATCAGCCCGAAGCTCCGCTCGCCGACGACGAGGGAGAAGATGACGAGCACCGGGTGGATCTTGGCCGCGCTGCCGATGATCTTGGGGTTGAGGAAGTTCGCCTCGATGAAGTGGATGCCGATGATCCAGCCGACCATCGCCACCGCGCGCACGACGTCGATGCCCGACTCGCCCGAGACCAGGGCGGCCATGACGATCGGGATCGTGGAGAGGATCGAGCCGAAGATCGGGATGAGGCTCATGAGCGCCGCGACGAACGCGAGGATGAGCTGGTACTTCACGTCGAAGATGACGAGCCCGATGTAGGTCAGGATGCCGTTGATGACGCAGATGAGGAGCTGGCCGCGGATGACGCCGGACAGCCCCTTGTCGATGCCCGCGATGATCACGTCGTAGTCGTCACGCACGTGCGGCGGGAACAGGCTGCGCATGAACCCGTGCATCTTCTCCATGTCGATCAGGATGAACGCGCCGATCATGAGCGCGAGGAAGAAGGTGTAGATGCCCGTGATGATCGCGGCGATGAGCGCCTGACCGAGCCGGAACAGATCGTCGACCTGCGACTGCAGCCCGGAGATCGTCTTGTCGATGTAGGCGCGCAGCTTCTGCTCGAGCGTCACCGCTTCGGGGATGGTCTCGCTCGGCAGGATGCGCATGCCGCCGCCGGGCTCCGGCTTGATCACGATGCCGGTCGGCGGGATCTGCGCCGCGAAGCGCCCGTCGGGGAGCGGCGTCAGGGTGAAGGCCGTGTGCGGCGGCAACGGCACGTCGGGCACGAGCGGCGCCTCGATCACGGCCGGCTGCCTGGTCGCGAGCGACGGGAAGCGCTGCTCGAGCCAGCGCGCGAGCTGCGGCGTGTACTCCTCGTTCACCCGCTTGTAGAGCGCGGGCGCTTCCTTGCCGATGCGCGCGACGTCCTTGTAGAGGCGCGGCACGAGGAGGAAGAAGAAGCCGACGACCGCGGCGATGAAGACGAGGTAGCAGATGATGATCGCCAGGCCGCGCGGCATGCGGCGCGTGCCGTCCTTGCGCTCGACCATCCAGCGGATCACCGGCGCCAGGATGTACGCGGTGAGCGCGGCGAAGATGAACGGCATCAGCGCCTTGCGGCCGATGACGATCACGATGAGGACGAAGAGCGGGAAGCCCCAGCGGCGCAGGAACGTGCGCACCGGGCCGCCCGGCCCGAGCGGCGTGGGCACGGCTCCGAACGGAGGAGGATCGGTGGGGCTCGCCATGACCGTCGGCGCTCACGCCTTCTTGCGTCGCATACCCGACCAGGCGCCCGAGATCCAGCCCCCGACGCGGCCGAAGACGGAGCGGCGCGCCGACCGCTCCGTCAGCTCCAGCTCCGAGAGTCCGTGATCGATCTCGGCGGACGGCAGCGCGGTGATCGCGGAGTCGCCGAGGAGCGTGCGACCGACCTGATCGGCGACCGCCAGGCGGGGCTCGGCGCGAGCGCCGCGATCACGCGATCGCGTCCGACCTCCGGCCGCGCGAATCCCCAGCGCCGGC
>JAIOII010001556.1 GCA_019912685.1 Kofleriaceae bacterium | reverse complement strand
GCCCGGCTCGGCGCGCGCGTGGCCGAGCTCGCGGGGGAGCTCGGGCAGGCCACCGCCGCGCTGCGCGCGCACCTCGAGCCCGCGCTGGCGACGGCCGGCGACGATGCGATCGGACACCACGTGCGCGTCACGATGCGCGGCGACAGCTTCCGGACCACGGACGCCGTCCGCCAGCGGCTCACCGACGCGGAGCGGTCGGCGGAGGTCGCGGCGCACGAGCTCGAGGGCGATGGCTCGAGGGGCGTCTACTGCCTGCGCTTCGCCACCCAGTTCGGGTTCCGCTACGAGCGCGCCACGAACCGCATCGAGGACCGCCGCGGTCAGGCGGCGGCCGGCGTGGCCGCGGAGCTGGCGCGCACGATCGCCGAGCAGCGCGAGATCGTCACCGACCGCACGCGCGCGCTCATGGATCAGCTCGTCCTCGGCGAGCTCGTGCGTCATCTCCAGCGGCACGTCGACGGGCTCCAGTCGACGATCGTCGCGATCAACCGGCGGCTCGAGCACCTGCGGTTCGGGGCCACGCGCTACCGCTTCCACGTGGCGCCGCGCGCCGATCGGAAGGCGCTGGTCGAGCTCGTGCGTCGCGTGTCGGTGATCGACGAGGCGAGCCGGGCCGAGTTCCGCGCCTGGGTCGACGAGCGACTCGACGAGCTGCGGGCGACCGACGACCGCGAGGTCCCCGAGCTCCTCGACTACCGGCGCTGGTACGAGTTCAAGCTCAGGATGGACACGGTCGGCGGTGACGGCGTCGAGCTGACGCGCGAGCTGCGTCAGCTTGGCTCGGGCGGCGAGCAGGGCGTCCCCAACTACCTCCTCGCGCTCGCGCTGGCCGGGCTCCTCTACGACTGCGCGGGCGCGCACTTGCGGCCGCTCTTCTTCGACGAGGCGTTCTACGGCATCGACGCCGGGCGGCGCGACCAGCTCCTCCGCTTCGCGACCGATCTGGGCATGCAGCTGTTCGTCGCGTCGCCGGATCAGGACGGCGTCACGCCGGCGGTGCGCAGCGCGACGACGCTCCTCGTCGTGAAGGACGAGCACCACGACGTGCACCTGGCGCCG
Organism: Kofleriaceae bacterium; assembly: GCA_019912685.1. Classification (GTDB taxonomy): domain Bacteria; phylum Myxococcota_A; class Polyangia; order Haliangiales; family Haliangiaceae; genus UBA2376. The sequence continues at coordinate 1,231 of JAIOII010001556.1, read as the reverse complement.
TATCACTACTGGAACCACGCGCGCGACCCGCAGGGCGGGCTCTTCGATCCCCCGGCCGCACCGCCGGTCGCGGCGGTCTGCGAGGTGGCCCCGCCGGCCACCTGAGCGCTTGCGTCGATGCGCAAGGGCGTCGCCCGATCAACGCAATTGTCCGTTGTCGCCCTCCACGCTAGGGTTGGCACACGAGCGTGCGCGCTACCGTCCGAAGCGGTCGCCTCGTCGTCGACGAGCCGACGGATCTTCCGGAGGGGACCGTGCTGGATCTGGTCCTCGATGACGAGGGGGACCAGCTCGATCAGCGCGAGCGCAACGCGCTGGACGCAGCCATCTCCCGAAGTCTGGACGACGCTTCGCATGGTCGCTCGGCACCCGCAGAGCAGGTGCTCGAGAAGCTACGAGCCCGCCGCGTTGGCTAAGCCGGTCCACACGACACCACAGGCCGACCGTCACATCCTGGAGCTCGATGCCTGGTTGGCGTGAACATCGGGAGAAGGCGCCGGACCTCTTCGAGCAGGAGCTGGCGATGACCTTCCGGACCATCGGGGCGACTCCGATGATCGGCAAGCCCTATCCGTACCCGCGGGCCACGGTGCATCGCGTCCTGATGCGCGCGACGCGCAACCACGTCTACTTCGTCGAGCGGCTCGACCACGTCCTCGTCGTGGCCGTCTGGGGCGCGGTGCGCGGTGGCGGGCCTGACCTCACGGGGCTCGTCCCTCGGTAGGCGCGACGGCGACGCAGGGCGGCGACGACTCAGGTCAGGTCGAAGCGGACGCCCTGCGCGAGGGGCAGCGTGCGGCCGTAGTTGATCGTGTTGGTCGCGCGGCGCATGTAGGCGCGCCACGAGTCGGAGCCGGACTCGCGGCCGCCGCCGGTCTCCTTCTCACCGCCGAAGGCGCCGCCGATCTCCGCGCCCGACGGGCCGAGGTTGACGTTGGCGATGCCGCAGTCGGAGCCGCTCGCCGAGAGGAAGCGCTCGGCCTCGCCGAGGTCGCGCGTGAAGATCGACGACGACAGGCCCTGGGTCGCCGCGTTCTGGAGCGCGATCGCCTCGTCGAGCGCGCGGTGGCGAACGACGTAGAGGATCGGTGCGAAGGTCTCGCGCAGCATCGGGCCGGCCTGCGCCGGGAGCTCGACGAGCGCCGGGCGCACGTAGCAGCCGCCAGCGGCGCCCGGGACGTCGACGGGCTCGCCGCCGTGAACGGTGCCGCCGAGGGCGCGCGCCTCGGCG
>JAIOII010001555.1 GCA_019912685.1 Kofleriaceae bacterium | reverse complement strand
CCTCGAGCGAGTCGCGGCCGCTCGACGCGTCGAGCGGGAGGTTGCGCGCGCGCGCGGCGGCGACCTTGCGTAGCGCGAAGAGGATGTACCGCATCCGCTCGGCGTCACGGCGCGCGATGCGGAGCTGGTCGACGATCGGCTGACCGATCTCGAGGATCGCCTGGTTGGCGTCGCCCGGACGCGTGGTCGGCGCGACGATCGTGTCGACGAGGAACGGCCCGATGAGCGCGCACACGGCGAGCGCGTTCGAGACGTCGTGGCCGGTGCGTACCAGGTGGTCGAAGTGATCGAGCGTCGACCACGCGAGCTTGCGTCGGCGCAGGAGCTCGGCCGGATCGCCGAGGAACGAGAGCCGCACCGGGATGCGGCGCGCGCGCGACGGCCGATCGTCGGCCCACACGCGGTGCCACTCGAGCTCCTCGTCGTCGAGCGCGCTGTCGAGCGCGTCCTCCTCGTCCGCGGGCGCCTCCTGCACCGGGCCCTCGTAGAGCGCGGCGAGGTGGGGCGCGAGGATCGAGAGCAGCCCGGTCTCGGCGAGCAGCTCCATCGAGCGGCGCGCGGCGCCTCCGCGCACGAGGCGATAGACCTCCTCGACGACCCGCGGCGCGGCGCACTTGCGGATCTCGAACCGCTGGCGCAGGAGCGCGGCGTAGGTCGCCGGCTCGATCGTGAAGTCGAGGCGGGCGGCGAACTTGATCGCGCGCAGCATGCGCACCGGGTCCTCGCGGAACCGGACGTCGGGATCGCCGATCGTGCGGACCAGGCCGGCCTCGAGGTCGGTGAGGCCGGCGACGTGGTCGATCACCTCCTCCTTCTCGACGTCGTAGAAGAGGCCGTTGATCGTGAAGTCGCGGCGGACCGCGTCCTCCTCCTCCGTGCCGAACACGTTGTCGCGGCGGATGAGGAGGTCGGGAGCGTCGGCGTCCTCGTCCTCGCGCGGGTTGGCGCGGAAGGTGGAGGTCTCGATGATCTTCGGACCGAAGAAGACGTGGGCGAGGCGGAAGCGGCGACCGATGATGCGGCAGTTGCGGAAGAGCGCCTTCACCTCGTTGGGCGTGGCGCTCGTCGCGACGTCGAAGTCCTTGGGGCGGCGGCCGACCAGGAGGTCCCGGACGCAGCCGCCGACCAGGTAGGCCTTGTGCCCGTGCCTGGCCAGCCTCCGCACCACGCGATCCGCATCAGCGTCGATTCGCGAGCGATCGAGAGCGGGCATCGTTTCCGAATCTGGGTAGCACGGCGGAGGATCCGGGGGCACGAAACTCGCAGCCGAAAAAAAAACCGCAGCGGCCTTCGGGGGGGGGGTGAGGCCTGCTGCGGTCGCCAGCGAACGCCGTAGCGTGCGGCTGACTCCATCTATAAGGCCGTGCGGTCGTGCGCACAAGCACTATTTCATGCTCACGGCAAAAGGCGTCCCGGGAAGGTGCCTTCGATTACATGTGAACGTTGACTAAAACCGTAACTAGTCGACATCACGTGACCTGGAGATCCGGACTGAGATCCAGTCATACTGGAATCCCATCCGGATGGGGCCCGAGATCACTCCGCCTCGAGCCGGACCTCGCCCCACGGATCGAAGTACGCGGGCGTGTCCTCCGCCAGCCGGAGGGCGTCGCTGCCGATGAGCGGGACGTAGCCGTCCACGACCACCATGACCGTGTAGGTCCCGGGCGCAGGCACCGGCTGCCTGAGGAAGACCTCGCCGCTCGTCCCGGAGCGCCCCCACGCGATGACCATGTCGTCGAGCCGGTTCACGTCGACCTTGTCGGCGGTGACGCCGGGGCGGAGGACCATGACGAGCGCGGCTGGCACGGGCTGGTCGTTGGCGGCGTCGACGACCCGCGTCGAGATGCGGATGCCCTCGGCCTCGGCGTCGATCGCGGTCGGCTCGATCTCGACCGAGGTGCGGCCCTCGCGCGGGACCCAGCCGGCGCGCACGATCGCGAGCAGCGGCGCCGCCGCGGCGAGCGGACGCACGAGCCCATCCTTGATGAGCGTGCCGTTGTTGCCGATGCGCCGGCGCTGCGCGGTGGCGACGCCGACGAGGTCGCCGGCGTCGTCGACCACCGGGCCGCCCGAGCTGCCGAGCGAGAGCGCGGCGTCGGTCTTGATGTAGTCCTTGCCGAGCGTGCCGTCCTCGCTGGTGAAGCCCTCGACCAGCCCCTGCAGCACCGTCAACGAGCCGCCGCCGACGTCGGGGTAGCCGAGCACCCACAGGCGCTGGCCCGGCGACAGATCGGTGCGATGCGCGCCGGCGAGCGCCGGCCACGTGGGACCGCCGGACGCGGGCGTCCACGGGCGGCCGTCCAGATCCATGTCGCACTTGACGAGCGCGAGATCGGCCTCGGGCTGGAGCTTCGACGCCGATGGCCGGCCGGCGCAGACGAGGCGCGGCGGCCGGTCGATCCCGACGAAGCGGCCGATCACGAACACGTCGTGCAACCTGTCCTCGGTGCGATCGAGGACGTGGTGGTTGGTGAGGATCGACCCGTCGCCGCCGACGATCACGCCGGAGCCGCCGCCGACGGCGCGCAGCCGGCCGTCGATCACGTCGGCGACCAGCACCATCACCGTCGAGCCGAACGTGCGCGCCACCGAGGCGGGGTAGGCGGGCTGGAGCCGGCTCGACTGCGGCACGAGCGGCATGCCCGTGTGCGACGCGACGCGCAGGGTCGGGGCGATCTGCTCCTCGAGCTTCGCGACCCGGCGAGCGGTGCCGTAGATGGTGACGGCGTAGAGGCGCGTGCGATCGACGGTGGCGAGCTCGACGGCGTGGCCGATGCGCGGCTCGTCGCCCTTCTCGGGCGCGTACGCGTAGCGGAAGCGGGTGCGCAGCCAGTCGTGGCCGGCGATCGTGCGCACGCGGCTGGTGTCGGCGCCGTAGAGCTCGCCCCAGCGGGTGCGGCGATCGAGCTCGAGCCCGGCGATGATGTTGCGCCACGTCGGCGCCGCCTCGATGCGGACCTCCATGCGCACGTCGGGATCGAGCGTCGACGTGTAGACGACGTGGTACGGCAGCTCGGCGTCGGGCGGCCTGGGCCGCGGCGGCTCGGCGCCGACGAGGCGCGGCGTGGCGAACGGGACCTCCTCGGGCGCCAGCCACGTCGCCGGCCGCGTGAACTCGAGGCCGCGGGTCGAGAACACCTCGACCGTCGGCTCGACCATGCGGCGGTGGCCGAACGCGGCCGCGGCGACGACGACGGCGGCGAGCGCGATGACGATGAAGTCGTGGCGGTGATACGGCGAGGTCGGGCCCAGGGCGTGGGCGACGTCCTTGGCGACGTCGACCATCACCGGGCCGATCGTCGAGGCGCGGCGCCAGGCGCGGCCGACGACGGTCTCCTCGTCCTCGGCGTCCTCGGCGGCGAGCGGCATCGAGCCCGCCGGATCGGGCTCGTCGTCCTCGGCGGCGAGCGGCATCGAGCCCGCGGGATCGAGCTCGCCGGGCGCGTCCGGCTTCCGGTCGGCCTTGTCGGCCTTGTCGTCCGGATCGCTCACGGCGCCTCGCCCTCTTTCGGCTTGAACGGCGACTCGCGGAGCAGGCGCTGCACGAGCAGCATGAGCACGGCGAAGACGGCGATCGCCACGGCGGCGGCGTAGAGCACGCCGCGCCACGCGTGGCTCGCGAAGCCGCTCGTCGTCACCCACTGCTCGACGAGCGCGAACTGGCCGTTGAGCGCCGCCGCGCCGAGCAGGCCCAGGAACAGGAGCACGCCGCGCGACACCGGCCGCCGCCGCGTGAACTTGGCGCGGCCGAGCACGTAGCCCAGCCACCCCGCGAACGACGCGTGCGCGAGCGTGGTCACCACCGTCTGCGCCGCGCCCGTCGACAGGTACACGTTGCCGCCGAGGCCCTGCAGCCGGTGGTAGTTGATCCACACCGCGAAGCCGGTGCCGACGGACATCATGTAGACGACGCCGTCCATCGGCTCGTCGAACTCCGGCGACGTGTAGATCGTGTAGCGGACGGCGACGTACTTGCAGAGCTCCTGCGCCAGCCCGATCACGAGCACCGCGTGCACGATGCGATCGAGGGTGAACGGCGAGAGCCCGTGCTGGCCGAGCTGGACGGGCGGGGCGACCTGGTAGATCAGGAAGTCCGCGACCGGCGCCGCCACGAGCGCGCCGAGGAGGAAGACGCCGAACACGAAGTGCATCGGCTCCGGCTCGTGCCGGTCCTGCAGGTAGAAGAACGCGAGCCACAGGCTCGCCGGCACGCCGGCGACGAGGAGCGCGAGCGGCGGCGAGAGGGTGACCGGCCCGTCGAGGCCGAGCAGGCGCTCGACGACCCACGTGAGCCCGACGAAGGCGACGAGGCCGCCGACGAGCGCCAGCTTGGACCCGACCAGCAGGCGCGCGCGGCGCAGGGACCAGCGCGGCTGCGCGTGGCGGGCGGGTGCAGACACGTCGTTATTGTAGAACGGCGCGGCCCGCGCGCCGAAATCGGGGCGCGCGGGTGTAGATTTCACCGGCCGATGGCCGCCAAGAAGCCTGCGTCCGCTGCCGAGGAACCGCTCCTGACCCTGCCCGAGCTCGCGGCGTATCTCCACCTGGACGAGAAGACCGTCTACAAGCTGGTGTCGACCGGCAAGCTGCCGTCGGTCGGCGGCGATCGGAGCTGGCAGTTCCGCAAGAAGGACGTCGAGGCCTGGCTCGAGCGCGAGCTGCTCGGCGAGGACGAGGCGTTCGTCGACATCCCCGACGGCATGAAGCTGCCGCTCGAGGATCTCCTGCCCGACTCGGCGATCATCGTCGACCTGAAGGCGCGCACCCCGGTCGCCGTGATCGAGGAGCTCGCCGCCCGCGCCTACGGCAACAACTGGCTCACCGACAAGCCGTGGTTCGTCGGCGCGGTCGTCGAGCGCGAGTCGCTGGCGTCGACGGCGATGGAAGGCGGCGTCGCGTTCCTGCACACGCGCGCGAAGGACAAGGGCAAGATCGTGCGCCCGTTCCTCATCGTCGGCCGCTCGTGGGAAGGCATCGAGTTCGGCGCGCCCGACGGCCGCCGCACCTTCCTCTTCTTCCTGATGGGCCTGAAGTACGACAAGCTGCACCTGCCGATCCTCGGCCGCCTCGCGCGCGCGCTGCGCAACCCGCAGACGATCGCCAAGCTGCGCGCGCTCTCGTCGCCCGACAAGCTGCGCGCGCTGCTCCTGCGCGAGGACGAGGCGGCGCGCCAGGGCGTCGTCGTCGAGATCCCGGCCGAGCCCTTCAAGCCGAGGCTCGACAAGCAGCTCCGCCTGCGCGCCATGCGCCGCCTCCAGGCGCAGCGCGTCGCCGA
>JAIOII010001554.1 GCA_019912685.1 Kofleriaceae bacterium | reverse complement strand
CGGCCGTCGGGGCTCGCCAGCTCGTGCACGCGCTCCTCACCGACGCCGCGGCGCGCGCCGAGGAGCTCGAGGGGCGCGCGGTCGCGCTCGGCAGCGCCGACTTCCTCGTCACCACGCGCCTCATCCGCGACGATCACGGCCTCGCGGTCGGCCTGGTGGCCACCCTCACCGAGCTCAAGCGCGCGTCGAGCCTGGCGCAGCGCATGGTCGGCACCAGCGCGCGCTACGTGCTCGGCGATCTCGTCGGCCGCTCGCCGGCCTTGCGCCACATCATCGGCCTCGCCGAGGCGGCGGCCCAGAGCGACGCGGCGGTGCTCATCAGCGGCGAGAGCGGGACCGGCAAGGAGGTGCTGGCCCAGGCGATCCACAACGCGTCGGGGCGCGCCGGCGGGCCGTTCGTCGCCGTCAACTGCGCCGCGATCCCGCGCGACCTCCTCGAGAGCGAGCTCTTCGGCTACGAGGCCGGCGCCTTCACCGGCGCGCGCAAGGGCGGGCGCCCGGGCAAGTTCGAGATCGCCGAGGGCGGCACCCTCCTCCTCGACGAGATCGGCGACATGCCGCTCGACATGCAGGTGAAGCTCCTGCGCGTCCTCCAGGAGAAGACGGTGTCGCGGCTCGGCGGCGCGCGCGAGCTGCCGCTGTCGTGCCGGATCGTCGCGACCACCAACCGCGATCTCGACGACGAGGCGCAGCGCGGCCTGTTCCGCCGCGACCTCTATTACCGCCTGCGCGTCATCCACATCGAGCTGCCGCCGCTCCGCGAGCGCAAGGGCGACATCGCCGCGCTCGTCGATCACTTCCTGCGCGTGTACGCGAGCAAGGCCGGCAAGAAGCTCACGCGCGTCGCGCCGGCGGTGATGGACGCGCTCGTCGCGTACCCGTGGCCCGGCAACATCCGCGAGCTCGAGCACGTGCTCGAGAGCGAGGTGGCGCTCGCCGCGCAGGAGGCGGTCGTCGTGTCGGAGATCCCGATGACGTTGCGCGAGCGCCCTCGCCGCATGACGTCGCCGCCGACGCCTCCCTCGATGCCGTCGATGCCGACCCTGCCGCTCGGGCCGTCGTCCCCGCCCTTCGCGGTCCCGTTCGGCGCGACGCCGCCCTACGGCCACGCGCTGCCCATGGCGTACACGCCGGGCACGATGGCGACGGCGTCGACGGGGATCCCGGCCGCCGCGATGTCGTCGTCGGCCACGCCGCCGGGGGCGATCCGCGCGGTCGTCGACGTCGAGCGCGATCTGCTCGTCGCGGCGCTCACCCGGTATCGCGGTCGCATCCCGGCGGTGGCGCGAGCGCTCGGCTGGTCACGGGGAACGATCTACAACAAGATGCGCAAGTACCAGCTCGAGCCCGATCAGTTCCGTGACCTCCCCTAGCGCGCGCGGGGCCCGTGCCCGTGCCCGTGCCCGTGCCCGTGCCCGATCCCGACGACAACGACGCTGACGCCACCGCCGACGCCGACGCCGACGTCGACAGCGACGTCGCCGACGAGACCGGAACCGCGCAGTTCACCGATCTCGGCCCGTGGTGGTCGCCGCCGACCGGCGTCGACATGGGGCAGCGCGCGCACCTCCGCGCCGACGGCACACCGCACATCATCGAGCGCCGCTTCGAGGTCACCGAGGACTTCGCCGGCCATCGCCTCGACCACTACCTGAAGCGGATGATCCCGCGGCTCTCGCGCACGCGGATCCAGACCGTCATCAGGAGCCAGCTCTCGCGGGGAGAGGGCGACGCGCGGCCGTTCCGCACCGCGACCACGGTCGCGACCGGCGACACCTGGGTGATCCGCCGGCCGGCGCGCGCCGAGCCGCCCTGCCCGCGCACCTTCGGCGTCCTCTACAAGGACGCGAGCGTGCTCGTGGTCGACAAGCCTCCCGGCCTGCCGGTGCACGCCTCGGCGAAGTTCTACTTCAACACGCTCATGCGCGTCGTCTCCGAGCGCTTCCCCGACGAGGCCTGGCAGATCTGCCATCGCCTCGATCGCGAGACCTCGGGCGTGCTCGTGCTCGCCAACGGCGCCACCGCCGCCGCCGCGCTCAAGGCGACGTTCGCCGACAAGCGCGCCGAGAAGACGTACGTCGCGATCGTGAAGGGCGATCCGCCGTGGCCCGACGCGGACGAGCCCGGCGCCGGCGAGCTCGCGCTCGACTTCCCGCTCCACCTCGCGCAGCCCGGCGATCCGAGCCGCCTGCCGCACGTGCGCATGCTCGTGCGCGACGGCGGCTTGCCGTCGATGACGTGCGTGAGCGTGCTCGAGCGCGTGCCCGGCTACGCGCTCGTGCGCTGTCGGCTCGTCACGGGGCGCCAGCACCAGATCCGCGCGCACCTCGCGCACGCGGGCTTCCCGATCGTCGGCGACAAGCTCTACGGCGCCGGCGAGGACGCGTTCATCCGCTTCTGCGATCGCGGCTGGACGCGCGAGCTCGCGCTCGCCGTCGAGCTGCCGCGCCAGGCCCTCCACGCCTGGCGGATCCGCGTCCCGCATCCCGACCGCCCGACCGAACGCCTTGAAATCACGGCACCTCTGGCCTGGGACCTCGAGTCGTTCTTGCTTGCTCGGCGCAGCGCGTCGTGATAATTGGTCTTACCACTTTCGCCAACCTCTAGCCGCGGAGTTCCCATGGCGTTCGACCTCAAGGCCTACCTCGAGAAGTACCGGGAGGACCACCAGCACCCGGTCAACAAGGCGCTCCATACCGTCGGCATCCCGACGATCATCGCGTCGCTCGCCGTCGTCCCGTTCAACCCGCTGCTCGGCGCGGGCATGTTCGTGTTCGGCTGGATCCTCCAGTTCGTCGGACACGCGTTCGAGGGCAAGGCGCCGAGCTTCTTCCGCGATCCGAAGTTCCTGCTCGTCGGCGCGGCGTGGTTCGTGAAGAAGGTGACCGGCCGCGCCGACGCTGCGCCCGACGCCTCCGCCAACTGATCCCTGATACCGTTCGCCCATGCGGCGACGCTGGTGGGTGCTACCGCTGATCGTGGCGATCGCGGGGATCGCGGCGACGGTGACCGTCGCGCGCGTGCTGCACGGTCGCGCCGGGACCGAGCGCCGGCACGCGCTCGAGCGCAGCGCGGCCGAGCTCGGCTTCGCCGTCACCGAGCGCGTGCATCTTCCCGCCGAGGCGCTACAGACGATCGACGCCGTGGTCGCGCACGCGCCGGAGATCGATCGCGCGAGCTACGAGGCGATCGCCGCGTCGGTGCACCACCGCACGCCGCGCATCTACGCGATCGAGTGGGCGCCGCTCGTGAAGATGACGGAGCGCGCCGCGCTCGAGGCGCGCGTCCAGGGCGAGGGCCGGCCGGGCTGGGCGTTCCGCGAGCCGGGCCCGAACGGCCTCGTGCCCGCCGCCGAGCGCGCGCGCTACCTGCCGATCCTCTACGCCATCCCCGACAACCCCGCCGTCGGCTTCGACGTGCTGTCGCGTCCGGAGGCGGCGGCGGTGTTCGACCTCGCGTGCTCGAGCGGGCGCCCGATCTTCTCGCCGCGCTACCGCCTCGTCGAGGACGCCGACGACATCGCGTCGGTGATCCTGTACGACCCGGTCTGGCGCGGCGGCGTGGTCCCGGCCGATGCCCTGGTCCGCTGCCGCGACGCGCTCGGCGTCGGCATCCTCATCTTCCGCGTCCGCGACATGATCGGCGACGCGATCACGCGCCACCACGCCGCCCGGACCCTCGACGTCGCGCTCGACGACATCACCGGCGACGACGTCCAGCTCCTCTTCGAGAGCCGGGCCGGCGCCGCCGCGCGCATCGCCG
>JAIOII010001553.1 GCA_019912685.1 Kofleriaceae bacterium | reverse complement strand
GCGCTCCGCGTGCCGCGACGCCACTGGTACACGTTCGCCGCGACGCTCCCCGCGAGCAGCGCGCCGAGCACGAGCACGACCGGTCTTGCCATCGGCCGACGATACCGTCAGATCGCGAACTCGAAGCCCTGCTTGAGCAGGCGCTCGTACTTCTTCTTGTCGAAGCGGTAGAGGCGCGCGGCGCGGTGGCGGACGCCGGTCTCGAGCTCGTCGGTCTCGACGACGAGGCCGAGCGACAGGATCTTCTTCCGGAAGTTGCGCTTGTCGAGCGGGCGCTCGAGCACGATCTCGTAGAGGCGCTGGAGCTGCGTGAGCGAGAAGCGCGGCGGCAGGAGCTCGAAGCCGATCGGCGCGTAGCGGACCTTGCCGCGCAGGCGCTCGACGGCGCGCGTGATGATCTCGGCGTGGTCGAAGGCGAGCGGCGGCAGCTCGCCGAGCGGGTACCAGCCGACGTTCTCGGCGTCGGTCGCCGCCTTGACGCGGTAGTCCGACAGCTTGGCCAGCGCGTAGTACGCGACGGTGATGACGCGCCCGCGCGGGTCGCGCTTCGGCGTCCCGAACGTGTAGAGCTGCTCGAGGTAGACGTCCTCGATGTTGGTCTCCTCGCGCAGCTCGCGCCGCGCGGCCTCGTCGAGATCCTCGTCGTCCTTGACGAAGCCGCCGGGCAGCGCCCACGCGTGCTTGAACGGCTCGACGCCGCGCTGGACGAGCAGCACCTTCAGATCGTCGGCGTCGAGCCCGAGGACGACGCAGTCGACCGTCACCGCCGGCCGCGGGTACTCGTAGACGTGACGCCCGGGCGGCGGCGGCGTCCACGCGGCGTCACGGCTCTCCGGCTTCTTCTCGGCAGCGGGCATCACGTCTTCTCCGGGCCCGACGCGACGTACGCGCGCATCTCGGCCAGCTCGCGCTCGTAGTTGCCCGACAGGATCGGGAAGCGGCACCACGAGCGCGGGTCGAGGTTCTTGTCGTCGAGGTGGAAGCTCGGCGCGAGGCGCTCGCGCTTCCACTGGTTGCGGCACCAGAGCTTGAAGAAGCGCTCGATCCACAGCGCCAGCTGCGCCTGCGTGAACTGCGGATACCGCGGCTCGAGCTCCTGCAGGACCTCGAGCGGCAGCCGCTTGTCGCGGATCGCCGAGTCCTCCACCGCCTCGAGGACGTCGTACGGCATGAGGTCGCCCTCGTCGGTCTGGCCCTCGCCGGGCGGGCGCAGCTCGGCGGTCGGCTGCTGCCGGTTGATGTACGAGAGCGCGGGCACGGGGTGCAGCCCGTCGGGGCCGGTGGTCTCCATCCAGCGCAGCCACGCGCGCAGGTACGTCTTGTCGATGCCGCCGATCGGCGCGAGGCCGCCCGAGGTGTCGCCGTCCATCGTCGCGTAGCCGACCGCCGCCTCGCTGCGGTTCGACGTCGTGACGAGGAGCGCGTTGCGCAGGTTGGCGAGCAGCCAGATCGACGGCGAGCGCACGCGCGCCTGGATGTTCTGCAGCGCGACGTCGTCGCCGGGCCACGCGAGCTTGCGGCCGACCGCCTTCTCGACGGCGCCGACGTAGCCCTTGAACAGCGGATCGACGTCGAGCAGGTGGAACTCGGCGTTGACGGCCCTCGACACCTCGCGCGCCGCCGTGCGCGTGACGTCGCCGGAGTTCTCGGTCGCCTGGTACGCCGTGAGCAAGAGGCGCTGCGTCAGCTCGGCGACGCTCTGCACCACGCCGAGCTGCGGCACGTACGCGAGCCGCGCCTTCACCCCGTCGAGGCCGTGCTCGGCCACCGCCAGCTCGAGCGCCGTCGCCACGAGCACGGCGCACGCCGCCGAGTCGGCGCCGCCGCTGATCGACACGACGTAGCCGTGCGACCGGCTCTTGCGCATGTAGTCCCAGAGCCCGAGCGACACGGCGCGCGCGAACTCCTCGTGCTTCACGTCCGCGCCGTCCTCCCACGTGCGCTCGATCGCCGCCGGCGCCGCCGGCCGCCGCGCCGGCCACGCGAACTTCACCTCGAC
>JAIOII010000154.1 GCA_019912685.1 Kofleriaceae bacterium | reverse complement strand
CCCCGCGAGCGTGCCCACCCCCGGCGCCGAGCCTTGGGCGTACGTGCACTGGAACCGCGGCGACGGCGTGTTCGGCTGGGTGCCGCTCGCCGAGCTCGACCGCCTGCCGCACGGCGACGTGCGCTATCGCGCGCGGCCCGTGCCGAAGAACCAGATCCCCGGCCTCGAGCTGCCGCTCGACGAGCTGGACGCCGACGCCGCGATCGCGCGCGCCGAGGTCGAGGTGAGCGGCGCGCAGCTCGTCGCGTTGCCCGAGGTGCTCGGCGTCCGCGTACCCGATCCCTACACCCTCGTGGTCGAGGCCGTCGGGCCGGCGCCGCAGATCATCGAGGCCTCCGCCTCGCGCGCGCTGCGGCCGACGCCGCGCGAGGCGGTGTCGCGCTCACCGCGGCGCTGGGCCCAGCCGGGCACGATCGTGACGTCGGGGCCCATGCACCTCGTCGACATGCGCGAGCGCGACTACATCGAGCTCGTGCGCTCGCCGAGCTACTGGCAGCCCGAGGACGTGAAGCTCGACCGGCTCACCGTGTACTCGATGGACGATCAGGCGGCGAGCTCGAACACGTACTTCACCGGCGGCTGCGACGCGATCCGCGGCTCCAACGTTCCCACGTCGTACCTGCCGGTGCTCTCGGGCGCCAAGCGCGGCGGCAAGGCGTACGCCGACTACACGGTGAAGCCGTGGCTCGGCGTGTACTTCATCATGGTCAACACCAAGCAGTACGACAACGTGCACCTCCGGCGCGCGCTGGCGTTCTCGCTCGACCGGAAGCTCATCCCCAGGGTGCTCCACGGCGGCGAGTACGGCGTCGCGTCGTACACGCCGGGCACGCCGATCGCGGAGCTCTCCGACGAGGACCTCGCGGCGTGCGAGGTCACGCGCGACCGCCCCGGCGTCGCGCTCGTCGTCGAGCCCGGCAAGCTCTGCTACGTGCCGCCGCCCGGGCTCGAGTACGACCCCGCGCGCGCGCGAGAGGAGCTCGCGCTGGCGCGCAAGGAGATGGGCGCGCGCTTCCCGTCGACGATCGTCTACAAGTTCAACACCGGCGTCGAGTCGCACAAGCTCGTCGCCGAGTACGTGCAGGCGCAGTGGAAGAGCGTGCTCGGCATCGACGTCACGCTCGAGTCGCAGGAGTGGCAGGTGTTCCTGGCCGACACGCGCAAGCAGCAGTTCCAGACGGCGCGCCTGGGCTGGATCGCGGCCGGCTCCGAGCCCTACAGCCAGTTCGCGCGGAACTACCGCTGCACGAGCCCCAACAACCGCCCGAAGTGGTGCAACGCCCGGTACGAGGCGATCCTCGACGAGGTGGTCGGCATGACCGATCCCCGGGCGCGGCTCCGCCGGCTGGCGGACGCGGAGCAGGTGATGATCGAGGAGGCGCCGATCATCCCGCTCTACAACTACACGCAGAAGCACCTGCAGAAGCCGTACGTGCGCGACCTGCACATCAACTTCATCGACCAGCCGCCGCTGTGGCGCGCGTGGCTCGACCCGGACTGGAAGTCGAAGAAGTAGCCCCTTGCTGCGCCTCGTCATCACCCGGCTCCTCGGCGGCGTCTTCGTCCTGTTCGTCGTCGCCACCGTGTCGTTCTTCCTCCTGCGGGCGGCGCCCGGCGGCCCGTTCGCCAGCGAGCGCGCCGTGCCCGACGCCGTGCAGCGCAACATCGAGGAGCGCTACCACCTGAATGATCCGCTGTGGCAGCAGTACGTGACCCACATGTCGCGCATGGCGACGCTCGACTTCGGCCACTCGATGAAGCGGCAGCGCACGGTCAACGAGATGATCGCCGACCACGCGCCGCGCAGCCTGCGCCTCGGGCTCATGGCGATCGTGTTCGCGGCGCTCTTCGGCACGGTGCTCGGCGTGACCGCGGCGGCGCGGCGCAACACGATGACCGACTACTCGCTCATGGTCGTCGCGCTCCTCGGCATCTCGATCCCGTCCTTCGTCCTCGGGCCGATGTTCATCCGCTGGTTCTCGCTCGATCTCGGCTGGTTCCCGCCGGCGCGCGCCGAGGGCTTCAGCGGGTACGTCTTACCCGCGCTCGTGCTCGGCATGATCTACGCCGGCACGGTGGCGCGCCTGGCGCGCGCCGGCGTGCTCGACACGATGGGCCAGGACTACGTGCGCACCGCGCGCGCCAAGGGCCTGGCGGAGCGCGTCGTCGTCTGGAAGCACGCGCTCCGCCTCGGCATCATCCCGGTGATCACCTACCTCGGCCCGGCGACCGCCGCGCTCATCTCCGGCTCGTTCGTCGTCGAGAAGATCTTCCAGATCCCCGGCCTCGGCTACTACTTCGTCGACAGCGTCGTCAGCCGCGACTACCCGGTGCTCACCGGGCTGCTCGTCTTCTACGTCGCCTTCCTGGTGCTGCTCAACCTCGTGGTCGACATCCTCTACGGGATCATCGACCCGCGCACGCGGGACGCCCGATGAGCGCGCCGAACGGCAAGCCCGCGTTGACGATGGAGGTCGTCCGCTCGCCGTGGCGCGACGCCTGGCGCCGCCTGCGCAAGAACAAGATGGCGGTGGTGATGGGCGCCACCTTCGGCGCGGTGTTCCTCTTCTGCTTCCTCGGGCCGATCGTCGCCGGCTGGTTCGGTCGCGACGCGACGACGATCCGCATCGACCTCGGCGCCACCGCGCCATCGTTCGCCCACCCGTTCGGCACCGACCTCCTCGGCCGCGACATGCTGGTGCGCACCATGATCGGCGGCCGCATCGCGATCATGGTCGCCTTCACCGCGACGATCATCGCCCTCTTCATCGGCGTGACCTGGGGCGCGATCGCCGCGTACGCCGGCGGCCGCGTCGACTACGTGATGATGCGCGTCGTCGACGCGCTCTACGGCTTCCCGACGATCGTCTTCGTGATCGTCGTGATGGCGGTGTTCGACACCAAGAGCATCGTCGTCCTGTTCGCGCTCATCGGCGGCATCTCGTGGCTCAACATGGCGCGCCAGACCCGCGGCCAGGTCCTGTCGCTGCGCCACCGCGAGTTCGTCGAGGCCGCGCGCGCCACCGGTTGCACGCCGGCGCGCGTCCTCTTCCGCCACATCGTGCCCAACGCGCTCGGCGTCATCATCGTGGCCGCGACCGCGAGCCTGCCCAGCGTCATGCTGACCGAGGCCTTCCTCTCGTTCCTCGGCCTCGGCGTGCAGGCGCCGCTCGCCTCGTGGGGCACCCTCGTGTCCGAGGGCAGCTCGCAGATCTCCGTCTACGCGTGGGTCCTCATCGCGCCCGGCGTGGTCATGGGCATCACGATCATGGCCCTCAACTTCCTCGGCGACGGCCTGCGCGACGCCCTCGACCCGCAGACCCGCAAGGACTGACGCCGCGTCGAACGCTCGCACGGTCGCGGTTCCCGGTACCGGCTACTTCTTTCGGCCGCCTCGACGCTCCCCGCCGAAGTGCACCGCGAGTTGGCCCACGCTGTTCAGATAAAGGATCATCGGCCGTCGACGTTTCGAGATGAAATTGTCCATCCGGCCGTCCGCGTGTGCAGCGAGGAGCATCTCGGACATCGCCTCCGCGCTCAGCTTCTCTCCGCGTAGCATGAGGACCGACGCGCCGGCGGTGATCCACGCCTCGCGCTCGCTCGGCCGACGTTGGATCGCGAAGTCGCGGGTGACGATCACCCATCCTCGCGACGCTATCTCGGGGATCCAGACGACGTCCTCGGCGTCCGGCGGGAAGTGATCGCGGTGAGGCTCGCATGACATGCCGCCCACGCGCAGCCTGCCCACCAGATCCGGCCCGTCGAGGTTCGCGTCGAGGTAATAGACCAGGCGCTCAGGCGGCCTTTTCGGCATCGAGGCCCCATCGCAGAACGCCTTCGATCACATCTCGGTCGAGTCCATACTCCGACGAGAGATAGCCGATCGACTCCCCGCCGCGGTACCGATCGATGATCGTCTCGCTCTGGACCGCGCTGCCAACCACGGTAGGGCGACCGAACGAACGGCGCGGGTCGAGCGCGATGATGCGCGGCTCGCTCGGATCGAGGCGCCACGGATAGAGGCGCAACGGCAACTCGCGCTCATCGAGATCGACGCGCCGCAAGTTGCTCTCGACCGTCTCGCGGATCGCAGCCTGGCCACCACGCGCAGCATCGATCAGCTTGCCGAGCTCCTCGACGAACACGCCGACACCATCCGTGCGAAATGGAGTCGTCAAGAGCGGCCTTTCACCACCGACGTACTCGAGCGCGTTGCGGACGCGTCGCAGCGGCACGTCGAAACGCCGCGTCAGCGACGCCAGCACGTACGCCTCGGCGAGGTTGTTGAAGCTCAGCAAGCCGGTTGCACGATCCGCCTTGATCAGGGGCTTCATCAAGGTTCGCCCCCGCACGCGCTGGCCCCGAATCCACGTCGCGAGCGTCGAGCGGGGCACGCCGAGATACACCGACGCGTCGCCGATGCCGTACATCGGCACGTCGCGCGGATCTCGCCCGCTGTAGAGGCTCACGACCTTTCCCATGCTTCACTCGTACCGCTGGCACAGGATCGGCGCAAGCTCGAGGCCGGCAGCGGAGATCGCCTCGCGTCAACCCCGCGAAATGATCCAACTCCAGCCGCGCGCGGCTACTTGCACTCGAGCACCTCGCGGCAGCTCGCCGCCTTGCCGACGCACTCGGCGTGCGCGGCGACGAGGCCGCGGGTCTCCGGATCGCGCTCGAGCGCGGCGCAGGCCGCGATGCACTCGCCCTCGTCGAACGTCGAGTCCTCCTCCGACGACGACTCGTGGCAGTCGGCCTCGCGCGTACATGTCTCCCGGCAGATCTTGCTCTTGGGCGCCGTGCAGGCGGCCAGGAGACCTACAGCCAGAAAGCTCAGGCACCACCGGCGCATCGGCGGGCATCATAGCTCCCGTGCAACCGTTGCGAAGCTTCCGTGTCTCGAACGGCATGAAGCGCATCGCCCTGTCCGTCGTCGCCCTGGCCTTCCTGACCGCCCCGGCCCTCGCCCAGACCACCCCGGCGCCCAGGCCGAAGAAGGTCAAGACGATCACGATCGAGGCGATCGAGGTCGACGGCGATCGCGTCACCCGCCCGCTCGAGCCGATCAGCGTCAACGAGGCCGCGAAGTCGTCGAGCCTCATCCGCATCCGCCGCGACTTCATCGACCTCATCCTGAAGACCGCGAACGAGGTCTGACGGGGGAGACAGAGGCCTCGGGCGCTGATGATTCAACACGTCTCGTAGGCCTCCGCCGGCGCGGCCATCAAGGCGAGGGCCGTGGTCAGGCGGAGCTCCGCATCATCGAACGGCCCCTCGGAGCACCGCGATCCCCGCGACGTCCTCCACGACGCCAGCGCCGCGCGCAGCCGTGCCTCGAAGGTGGTCGCGGGAGCACCGGCGCTATCAGCCAAGGCGCGGCAGGTCTCGCCCGCGCCGAAGCCCATGCCCCGCATCGCGAGCGTGACCTCGCGATCCAGCTCGACCGCAGCCTCCTGCTCGGCGTCGGGACGTGCCGCGCATGCGCCGGCCCTCTGGCGCTGCGCGACCTCCCTCTCCGCGTCGACGTGAACGGTGATCGGCTCGTCCGCATCGCTCGCCATGGTCTCGGCGGTCTCCTCGCGCCCCGGCTGGTTCGCGGTGCCGCGCCGCGCGCGTGCCTGCGCGCGTTTCTCGCGCATGAAGTCCTTCCCGAGCAGGCGCTCGGCCTCGTACTGGTTGTGAGGGTCACAGAGCCACCTCATCCCCTCGGCGGTCGGCTGCCCGCCGCGGCACACGAGCGTCCGGTGATCGAGCTCGAGGAACCCGCGCTCGGTGCACCGCCTGCCCTCGTCGCTGACAAACGCGCACTGCTCGCCGTCCCGCTCGCTGACCACCCGCCGGACCTCGTTCGGCACGTACCGAGGATCGGCGTCCGCGCTCCGCGCCTTCGCCGCCCGCGGCCGTGAGGTCTTGCCGAACTTCTCCTTCTCCAGCGCCGCCAGCAGCGCATCGAGCGCTTGGTCGAGGACCACCTCGAGGTCGCCGCTCGGATTCCTGTGCCGCAGGAGCGCCTGCGCGCGCAGGAGCTTGTCCCTCGTCGCCTCGCCGATCGTGACCTGGAGCCCGTACCGGTCGGGCGACCGCGCGGTGATGCGCGCGCGGTCCGGCGCTGGATCCGGATCCACCTTCCCGGTCACTGGATCCAGATCCACCTTCCCGTGCACTGCATCGAGATCCCCCTGAAGCGTCTCGTTCGCGTGCCCGTCCCCGGGGATGCGCGTGATCTGTTCCGGGAGGTCGGGTCGCGGCGCGAGCCTCGCGACGACCTTCTCGATCTCCGCCTTGCTGGCATGACTCGCGGCAGCCAGGAGCTCCTCGACGTTGTCCTCCCGGAGGTGCGGGGCCAGCATCACCACGCCGGTCACGTGCATGCGCCCGTCGGCGATCGCCTCGAGGATCACCGGAAACCGCCGCGCGGTCCGGGCGGCGCGGATCCGCTTGAACGCGACCTCCTCGGCGAAGTGCAACACG
>JAIOII010001552.1 GCA_019912685.1 Kofleriaceae bacterium | reverse complement strand
TCGCGCTCCTCGTCGCGGCGTGCGGCGGGACGCGCGCGCCGCGGACCTGGCAGGAGCAGCAGTCGAAGCGCAACGACATCACCGTCCTGTGGGCGCAGATCCGCGACTGGCGGCGCGAGGCCGGCATGGGCGTCGAGCCCGACGAGTCGGCGGTGATGGCGATGAGCCGCATGACGGTGTCGACCGCGGCCAAGGCCTGCGTGCTCGAGCGGGCGCCGCGGCCGGCGTGCAGCGACGTGTGCGATCTCGGCGACGCGATCTGCGACAACGCCGAGAGCATCTGCGGCATCGCCGACGAGCTGAACGATCCGTGGGCGCGCGAGAAGTGCGACAGCGCGAAGGCGTCGTGCCGCGAGGCCCGGCAGCGGTGCTGCCGCTGCGACGAGGAAGCCCCGGACCACGCCGCCGACCCGAGCCCGTCGCCATGAAGCTCCGCCTCCTCTTCCTCTCGCTCTTCACCGCCGTCGTCGCGACGGCCCTGGTCGCGTGCGCCGCCGGCGGCCGCGCGAAGCAGGCGACCATGGCGCCGTCGGATCCCGACGCCTCCGCGCCCCCGCTGTCGGGCCGCCCGGACGAGCTGCGCGCGAAGATCGCCGAGCTCGGCGCCGCGATCGAGCGCGACCTCGACGCGGCGCAGGTCGACCGCCCCGACGCCACCGCGGCGGCGCAGATGGCGGCGACGCCCATGGCCGACGTCCGCACCACCTGCGATCACGTCCCGAGCGACCGCTGCGAGGACGTGTGCAAGCTCTCGGGCTCGATCTGCGACAACGCCGCGTCGATCTGCGACCTCGCCGCGCAGCTCCCCGGCGACGCCTGGGCCGAGGAGCGCTGCGGCGCCGCCAAGGCAGCCTGCCAGCGCGCGAGCGAGCGCTGCTGCGCCGGCGAGTGCGCGCCCGTCCCCTGAGCCGCGGATCGAGGCTCAGAGCTCGATCACGGTCCCGGTGAACGAGCCGCTCACCGGCGCGCCGGCCGTGGTCGCGGCCTGGCCGAGCGTCAGCGTGCCCGGCAAGACGAGCCCGCCGCCGCTCGCGGTGTCCGTCGCCGGATCGTAGAACGTCATGAGCGCGAACACGTTCCGCAGGTCGACGGGGAGGCTGCCGGGCCGGAAGCTCGCCGGGTCGGAGACGCCGAGGAACAGGACGGCGTAGCGCCCGTCGGGCAGGCGGCCGAGGACCTGCAAGGCCGCCTTGCCCTCCGCATCGAGGCCGGCGCCGGCGAGCACCGTCGAGGTCATCGTGTCGACGCCGCCGACGACACCGCTCATCGAGCCGCTGCCCGTGTCGAACGTGTCGAGCGTGCCCCACGTCGTCGCGAACGACGCGTCGATGGTGCCGATGCTCACCAGGCAGGACTCGTCGGCCGCGTACGGCCACGCCGGATCGCCGGCGTCGAGCTCGGCGCGCAGCAGGGCCTCGCGCGCGCGCACGTCCTGGCGCACGCCGTCGAGCAGCACGGCGTAGGCGCCGGTGTTGCCCGGATCCGCGAGCGGCCGCAGGAGCGCCTGCATGCGATCGATCTCCGCGACGATCGTGTCGGCGTCCCAGACCGTGTCGAGCACGTCGCGCAGCGCGGCGAGGTAGAGCGCGCGCGTCGACGGCGTGTCGTAGAGCTTCCACGCCAGCGCGCCGCACGCGTACACCGCCTGCGGGCGCGTGCTGCGCACGCGGGCCTCGAACAGCGCGTCGGCGCCCCACGGGATGAAGCTCAGCTTGTTGGTCGCGGGCGACTGGTAGACGAAGTAGTTGTTGCGATTGTTGGCGTACCCGTCCCAGTGACCGGTCACGACCTCCATCGCCCAGAAGCGCATGAACGCGTCGAGCTCGACGACGGCACCGACGCGCGACGCGAGCTCGGCCGGCGGCGCCTGCAGCGCGGTGGCGACGGCGTCGAGCGCGCTGCAGTCGGGCATGTCCTCGTCGTTCTTGGGCTGGAAGCCGCCCGTTCCGCCGGGGACGAAGTCGCCGCCGGACTCGAAGAGGTTGCCGCCGTCGTCGCCGAAGTGGCGGGTGAGGAACTGATCGCGGATCGACTCGACGTGGGTGTAGACGCCGAGATCCGCGCCGTTCACCGTGACGTGCGCGAAGGCGCAGCGCGGCGCCGGCAGCCCGGCCTGGCGGAACAGGCCGTAGCCGAGGCACTGGCTGACGAGCGTCTCGTCCTGCTTGTTGTTGTTGAGCGTGAGCTGCTTCAGCCCGGCGATCCGCTGCCCCGACACGTACTCGTTGGCCTTGACCTTGAGGCCGGGGCGCGTCGTCGAGAGCGAGCCGAGGTTGCCCTTCTTGCGCACGCCGACGCTGGCGACCGTCGCGCCGTCGATCGTGATCGTCGCCGGGAAGTACGTGTACGCGTCGACGCCGGGCGGACCCGCGCACGTCGCCTCGGGCGGTCCGGGCTCCTGCACGCGCAGCGTGTCCCAGTCCGCCGCGGCGAGCGTGATCTGCACCTCGATGATGCGGTCGCGCGGGAACAGCGCCTCGCTCGGGTCGACGCCCGCGTCGAGGCCGCCGCCGCCGTCGACGCCGCCGTCGTCGTTGACCGCGTCATCACCGCCGCAGGCCGCGAGCATGGCCACGCACACGAGGATCTCGAGCCTGCGCATCGTCATCGATGGTACCTGCGCGGGTGCGCCTCGTCGGGGATTGCAGCGCACGTGCCACGCGTAACCGCGCGTAGGCCGAGGTCGCTCATGTCGGATTCGGCGACGCCTGTAGCGTTCGCCGGCACGCCCCCACCTTGACGTAGCCGTATCCGGCGGCTCGGCGAGCCCGACGGCGGCGAGACAGGCGATGGCGCGCATGGTGCGCCTCAGTGCCAGGTGAGCGTGCCGACGACGGCCGGCTCGATGGTGGTGAAGGAGTTGCCGTTGAGGCTCACCGGCGCGTAGGTGATGCGCCCCATCACGCCGTAGCTCCACTGGTCGTTCAGCCACAGGTCGTAGCCGACGCCGACGCTGGTCACGAGCCCGGTGGGATCGCTGCCGCCGACGTTGCCCATGAACGACGTCTCGAGGCCGCCCCAGCCGAGGAAGCCCTGGAAGTGGAGCCCGTTGGCCTTCGGGTCGAGGTAGTAGTCGCCGTAGAGCCCGAGGCCGAGCACGGTCTGCGAGCTCACCCCCGGCGTGTCGGTCGACGGCGACGGCGAGTAGTCGAACATGATGCCGCCGCCGAACGCGAGCCCGTCCATGAGCGTGCCGCCGAGCAGGAGCTGGAGCGGCACGGTCATGCCCGAGAACGGCTGGGCGTCGTTCGACACGTTGTAGTAGCCGAGGCCGCCGCCGACCTGCATGTGGAAGCCGTCGTGCGTGCGCGGCTGGCTGTCGGCGTGGGCGCTCGTGGCCGCGGCCGCGAGCAGGACGGACGTGAGGCAAGTCGAAAGCGAAGTGAATGAACGCATGGATCCTCCCCGGGGCAGAGCACTGCCGCCGCGGCGCATGCCGCGACCAGGCGTGCCCGGTCTCCCCGCCGGAGCGCTTCAGCACGCGTCGTGCCACGCAGGCGATTCGCGTGCTTGCGCACGCTCGGTCGAACCTCTGTCAACGCCCGTTCGCGCCGCCACACGCCCGCTGTGGCGCCCACGGTCCGGCCACACATGTGCGCAGAAGGGTGTGCGCCTGATATCGTCGCGCCGTGCTCTGCCGCGCCGGCGCTGCGTTCGCGACGATCGTCGCCGTCGCGGGTGCCGCGCGCGCGGAGGGCGACCTCGGCCTCGTGTCGCCGCGGGCGACCGGCAAGGCGGGCGCGGCGACAC
>JAIOII010001551.1 GCA_019912685.1 Kofleriaceae bacterium | reverse complement strand
GGACGACATGGACGTCGTGCCGCCGCCGGCGCCGATGCCCGGCATGTCGGCCGGCGCCGATCGACCCCGCCGCCGAAGTCCGGATCGGCGGCGGGGTCGATCGGCGCCGGCTCGACGTCGGCGCCGCCGGAGAAGTCGACGGGCTCGCCGATGCCCGGCATGTCGGCCGGCGCCGGGTCGGTGAACGGTTCGTCGGGAGCGGGCACCGGCGCCGGCGGCGGCACGACGTCCATGTCGTCCTCGACGAGGGTCTCGAGGCGCTCGAGCGCGTGCCCGTCCTCGTTGCCCTCGGGATCGGCGAGCGCCTTCTCGAGGTTGGTCACCTCGATCGCGCTCGGGACGTCGATGCCCTTCACGACGACGTTGAAGTAGTTGCTGTTGGCGGCGATCACGACCTCGCTGGTCGCGAACGGCGTCGACGCGACGACGCCCGGCACCTTGTCGACGCGCTCGCGCAGCTCCCGCCACTCGGTGAACTCGCCGTCCTCCTTGGAGATCTGGATGTGCGCGTTCGACCCGAGGATCTTCGACCGCAGATCGCTCTCGAACCCGTTCATGATCGAGAGCACGAGCACGAGCGCGGCCGCGCCGATCGAGACGCCGATGATCGACACGGTCGAGTAGAAGGTGAAGACCGCGCGCACGGCGGCGACGTAGAGCCAGAAGACGGCGACGCCGAGCGTGATGTTCGCCGTCATCACGTAGTCGCCGTACCCCGGCGTGCTCTTGTCGACGAGCGCCTTGGGATCCGGCGCCGTCATGAACAGCTCGATGACCGCCGTCCAGCCCAGGTACTTGAGGAACGCGAGCGCGGCGAGCCCGAGCGCCAGCGTGCTCACGTGCGGTGGATCCGCGAGCAGGTAGCGCAGGGCCACGAAGGTCTGGAAGCGGGACTTCACTCGGGACGCATGAGGGGAAAGAGGATGACGTCGCGGATCGACGACGCGCCGGTCAGCATCATCGCCAGGCGATCGATGCCGATGCCCTCGCCGGCGGTCGGCGGCATGCCGACCTCGAGCGCGCGGCAGTAGTCCTCGTCGTAGTCCATGACCTCGTCGGCCCCGGCGGCCTTGGCGCGCGCCTGCGCGACGAAGCGCGAGCGCTGGTCGGCCGGGTCGTTGAGCTCGGAGAACCCGTTGGCGATCTCCTTGCCGCACACGAACAGCTCGAAGCGATCGCAGAACGCCGGGTCCGCGTCGTTCTTGCGCGCGAGCGGCGACACGGCGAGCGGGAACTGGGTGAGGAAGGTCGGCTGCACGAGCTTGTCTTCGGCGGTCTTCTCGAACACGTGGTAGCCGAGGTGGCCGGCGCGGACCCGCGCCTCGTCTCCCTGGGGATAGCGCTCGCACACCCGCGGCGCCACTCGATCGCGCGTGGCCGGATCCTTGAGCTCCGCGGTGAGCGCCGCGAGCTCGAGCCCTTCCCAGGCGCCCTCGGGCACACCCTCGAGGAGCAGCTTGGCCACGTCGTGCGCCGGGACGCCGCGCCGGAGCGCGATGCCGGCGGCGGCGACGGGGTCCGAGAACAGCGCGTCGACCTCGGCCTGCGGCAGCCCGCCGAGATCGCGGCAGGCCTCCACGACGGAGAGCCGCCGCCAGGGTCGCGCGAACGAGACATCGACGCCGTCCCAGGTGACGCTGGTCGAGCCGTTGACCTCCTGCGCGAGCTCGGTGACGAGCTCCTCGGTCAGGTCCATGAGATCGGTGTAGACCGCGTAGGCCCAGTAGAACTCGAGCATCGTGAACTCGGGGTTGTGCTGGCGCGACAGCCCCTCGTTGCGGAAGTTGCGGTTGATCTCGTAGACCCGCTCGAAGCCGCCGACGACGAGGCGCTTCAGGTACAGCTCGGGCGCGATGCGCATGTAGAGCCGCATGTCGAGCGCGTTGTGGTGCGTGACGAACGGGCGCGCGGCGGCGCCGCCGATGATCGGGTGCATCATCGGCGTCTCGACCTCGAGGAAGCCGCGGGCGTCGAGGTAGCGGCGGATGCCGGCGACGATCTTGCTGCGCTTGGTGAAGACCTGGCGCACCTCGGGGCTGACCGCGAGGTCGACGTAGCGCTGGCGGTAGCGCAGCTCGACGTCGGTGAGCCCGTGCCACTTGTCGGGCAGCGGGCGCACGCTCTTGGTCACGAGCTGGAGCCGCGACGCGAGGAGCGACAGCTCGCCGCGCTTGGTCCAGAAGATCGGCCCCTCGGCGGCGACGATGTCGCCGACGTCGAGCTCGGGCAGCACGGTCGCGAAGTCGCCGGCGTCGAGCGCGTCGACGTTCAGGTAGAGCTGGAGGTCGCCCGTGGTGTCGCGCACGGGCGCGAACACGGTCTTGCCGAACCCGCGCTTGGCGATGACGCGCCCGGCGACGCGCACGACCTCGCCGTCGATCGGCTTGATGCCCTCGTCCTTGCCGGCCGGCGTGGCCGGCTTCGTCGGCTCGTACTTCGCGCGCACGTCCGCGATCGCGTGCGTCGGCTTGACGTCGTTCCGGTACGGGTGGTGCCCCGCCGCGCGCAGGCGGTTCGCCTTCTCGGCGCGCTCCGCCATGATGCGCTCGAGCGTGCTCTCGTGGTCTCCGGCGGGATCGGGACGGCTGCGGTCGGACATGGCGGCGGCACCTTATACCAGGCCGGATCTCGGACGCGAGCGGCCGGCGGGCCGGACACGGCCGGCCGGACATCGGACAGCGACCACGGGATCCCGAGCGCTTGCGACCGGCACGTCCGATGAAGTGCGCAGGGCGATGGAGGTGGCGTGGTATCGTGCCCTGTCGATGCTGGACCCCGAGCTCTTGCGGCCGGAGCGACCGCGCCCGCTCAAGCGGGTCGAGTTCGAGCGGCTCATCGACGCGGGCGTCTTCGAGGACGAGCGCGTCGAGCTCCTCTACGGGCAGCTCGTCGCCATGAGCCCGCAGAGCGAGCTCCATATCCTGGTGACGGCGGCGATCACGAAGTTCCTCGTCCGGCAGCTCGGGGACGACTACCTCGTGTTGCCGCACAGCGGCCTCTCCTCGTGGCGACTCTCTCGCCCCGAGCCCGATGTCTCCGTCGTGCCGCCGCGCGGCTGGCGGGACCCGATCACCGATGCGCTCCTGGTCGTCGAGGTCGCGGACTCGTCCCTGCGCAAGGACAAGGAGCTGAAGCTCCCGCTCTACGCGCAGGCGGGGATCCCGTGCTACTGGCTCGTCGATCTGGAGCAGCTGGTGGTCGAGGTCTACACGCAGCCCGACCGTCGGCGGTACCGCCGCGTCGTCGTGAAGAAGCACCGTGACGTCGTGCGCGCGCCCGGGCTTCCGCGGGTCGCGGTCCCGGTCGCCAAGATCCTCCCCGAGCGCTGAACCGGCTACTCGAAGACGCGCTCCAGATCGCGCTTCAAGAGCTGCGCCTTGCTCGCGCTCTGCAGCCCCTTCCAGAGCGCCATGGTGAAGAGGATCTTGACGATGATGCCCTTGTAGAGCGCGCTGGGATCGCCGTACGCGGCGCCGAGCTGCAGGAGCCAGAAGAGCACGAGGCCCGCGATCAGGCAGAACCGCGGCGCCCGCGGCACGAAGTACGCGAGCGCGAGGAAGAGGCCCAGGACGAAGAGGTCGATGCAGAGGACGACGTTCCGGAACCAGGCTTCGAGCTGGTCGCGCTGCACCAGCTGGATGATCACCAGGTCCATGACGAACATGAGGATGCCGACGCCGATGAGGTAGCGGCGGGCGGTCTTCAGCTCCTTCGTCATCTCCGCGCGAGTCTGTGGGTTGTTCATGGGCGGCCTTATCGAGGGTGCGCGCCGGCGGTTGCGTGTCGGGCGAAAGATCACGCAAGTCCGTGCTATCAGACGGACATGCGCACCGCGGCGGCCGCTCTCCTGTCATTTTCGCTCGCGCTCGTCGGATGCAAGAAGTCGGGAGACGAGGCAAAAGGTGGCAGCGCCGCGTCGGGCGCGGGCGTGGCGAGCGCGACCGGCCCCTGCACCGGCGCCGAGGCGCACGGACCGCTCGCGTGGTTCGAGGACGACTACGCCGCCGCGCTCGCGTGCGCGAAGGCGACGCGGCGGCCGCTCGTGATCGACATGTGGGCGCCGTGGTGCCACACGTGCATCGCGATGCAGACGACGGTGCTGCGGGACGCGTCGCTCGCGCCGTTCGCCGACCGCTTCGTCTTCCTCGCGGTCGACACCGACCGGGAGAAGAACGCCGCCGTCGTCGCCAAGCTGCCGCTGCAGAACTGGCCGACGTTCTTCGTGCTCTCGCCCGACGACGAGAGCGTGCAGGAGCGCTGGCTCGGCGCCGCGTCGGTCGAGCAGTTCCGTACGCTGCTCAAGGACGGCGAGGCCGCCTACCTCGCGGCGCGAGACGGCGCGGCGCTCGATCCGTTGCTCGCCAAGCTGCGCGCCGGCAACCAGGCGGCGACGCGCAAGGACTGGGCGGCGGCCGCCGGCGCGTGGAGCGAGGTCATCGCCAGCGCGCCCGCGAACTGGCCGCGGCGTAGCGACGTGCTCGTCTCGCTCGTCTCCGCGCACTGGAAGGCCGACGACGTGCCGGCGTGCCTCGACCTCGCGCTCGCGCGCGCCGGCGAGACCGGCAACACCGCCAACGCGACCGACTTCCTCGTGTGGTCGCTCATGTGCGCCGGCGACGAGGCCGCGGATCCGGCGAAGGCCAGGGCGGTGCGCGAGCTCGCGGTCGCGCGCCTCACGCCGCTCGTCGATGACCCGGCGGCGCCGCTGTCGATCGACGACCGCGCCGACGCGATGATGAACCTGCGCAACGCGCTCGACGCGCTCGGCAAGCAGGACGAGGCCAAGGCGATGGCGGAGCGGTCGCTCGCGTACCTCGCCGACGCCGCGGCCAAGGCGCCCGACGCGTGGGCGGCGTCGACGCACAACTGGCCGCGCGCCGAGGTCCACGTGTGGCTCGGCCGAGGGCTCGAGCTCGTGCCCGCGCTCGAGAAGAGCGCGGCGGATCTGCCGACCGAGTACGACCCGCCGTACCGCCTCGCGTGGGTGCTCATGAAGTCGGGCGAGCCGGAGAAGGCGAAGCCGTGGGCGGAGAAGGCGGTGTCGCTCGCGTACGGCGCGCGCAAGGTGCGGATCGTCGGCTTGCTGATCGAGGTGGAGAAGGCGCGTGGCGATCGCGCGGGCGAGAAGGTCGCGCGCGAGCAGCTGGTGAAGGTGCTCGAGTCGCTGCCGCCCGAGCAGGCGCAGCCCGAGGCGCTCGCCAAGGCCAAGGCCGAGCTGGCCGCCATGGACGAGCCGGCGGCGCCGCCCGCGGCGGTGAACTGATGGCGTCGCCGACCTCGGCGGCGACGTCGATCGACACGCTGCTCGCGCAGGGCGTGACCGCGCATGATCACGCGAGCGGCGAGGTGGTCCCGGCGATCCATCCGGCGACGACGTACGCGCGCGACGAGGCCTACCGGCTGCCGTCGCCGCGGATGTACAGCCGCGACGACAACGCGACGACGGAGCCGGCCGAGGCGCTGCTCGCCGCGCTCGAGGGCGGCGCCGCCGCGCTGACGTTCGCGTCGGGCATGGCGGCGGCGTCCGCCGTGTTCCAGACGCTCGCCCCCGGCGATCACGTCGTCGCGCCGCGGATCATGTACTGGGCGCTGCGCGGCTGGCTCCTCGAGTTCGGCAAGCGCTGGGGCGTCGGCGTCGACCTCGTCGACACCCACGACCTGGACGCGCTGCGCGCCGCCGTGCGCCCCGGCGTCACCCGGGTCGTCTGGCTCGAGACGCCGGCGAACCCGACCTGGGACGTCACCGACATCGCCGCCGCCGCGCAGATCGCGCACGACGCGGGCGCGCGCCTCGCCGTCGACTCGACGGCGGCGACGCCCGTGCACACGCGGCCGCTCGCGCTCGGCGCCGATCT
>JAIOII010001550.1 GCA_019912685.1 Kofleriaceae bacterium | reverse complement strand
GTCGCGCCCGGGCGTCGTTCGCGCGCGCGCTCGAGCTCCTCGACGATCGCGGGCTCTCGGGCGCCGAGCGCGACCGCGCCGAGCTCCAGCTGCAGCTCGGCCGCGGCACGTGCGCCCTCATCATCGACGGCTTCTCGTCGCCGGCGACCGCGGCGGCCTACGACCGCGCGGCGGCGCTGTGCGAGGCGCTCGGGGTCGGCGGAGGCGTCCAGGCGTTCATGGTGCTGTTCGGGCAGGCGGCGGTGCACCTGTTCCGGGGCGACATCGAGTCGTCGGTCAACCTGTCGGAGCGCGCGCTGCGCGTCGCGCAGGAGGCGAACGACGTCGATCTCGAGATCGAGGGGCGCTTCGCGCTGTCGAACGCGCAGTTCTGGTCCGGGCAGCTCGAGGCATGCGAAGCGAACGTGCAGCGCGTGCTGGCGCTGTGGACCCCGGAGCGCGCGGCCGTGCACGTCGAGCGGTTCGGCCAGATCCCGCGCGTGACGTGCATGACCGGCGGCGCGTGGGGCGCGTGGGCGTCGGGGCGGCCCGAGCTCGCGCTGCGGCGCGCCGAGGAGGCGGTCGCGATCGCGCGCCAGCACGACCACAACTTCTCCGAGGCGATCGCCGTGCAGATCGTCGCCTTCGTCTGCGCGATGCGCCGCGACGTCGAGGCGACGCTGGTCGAGGCGGAGGCGCTGGTCCGCTTCGGGGCGCCGTTCCCCGCGTACATGATCCTGGCGCGCACGCTGCGCGCGTGGGCGCTGGCGCACCGCGAGCGCGACCTCCACTACCTCGACGAGATGCGCCGCGCGTGGGCGGACTGGCGCGCGATCGGGCAGGGCGCCGGCCACACGCTCATGACGGCGCTCATGGCCGACGTGCTCCTGCTCTTCGGGCAGGCCGGCGAGGCGCTCGAGATGGCGCGCGAGGGCATCGCGTGGGTGCGGGCGCGCCACGAGCGACCGCTGCTCGCGGATCTCGAGTGCCTCGAGGGGCGGGCGCTGCACCGGCAGGGCGACGTCGCGGGCGCGCGCGCGGCGTTCGCCGCCGGGGATGCGAGCGCGCGGGCGATCGGCGCCGACACGCTGTCGCTGCGCGTGGCCGTCGCGTGGGCCACGCTCGAGTACGACGAGGGCGACTTCGTTCTCGCTCGCGAGCGGCTCGCCCCCGCGCTCGAGCGCATGCGCGAAGGCGCCGACACGATCGACGTCATCGACGGGCGCGCGCTCCTGGCGCGCCTCGACGAGAGGAGCTCGCGGCCATGAAGTGCACCTCGCTCGACAAGCAGGCGCTCGAGGACATCCTCGCGGGCGCGACGTTCCTCGGCTCGGGTGGCGGTGGTCCGCGCATCGTCGGGCAGATGATCCTCGACAGCCTGGTGAAGGCCGGGACGATGCCGTCGCTCGTCGCGCTCGACGAGCTCGGGGACGGCGCGTACGGCGCGATGAGCGCGTTCGCGGGATCGCCGGACGATGCGTCGAGCGACACGTTCGACTGGTCGCCGGCGACGAAGGCGTTCCAGGCGCTGGCGGTGTGGGCGACGAGCGCGGGCAAGCCGCCGCTCTCGTTCGTGATGCCGATCGAGCTCGGCGGCGGCAACAGCTTCATCCCGCTCGCGGTGGCGGCGAGCCTGTCGCCGCCGGTGCCGGTCGCCGACGCGGCGGGCGCGCGCCGCGCGGTGCCGAGCCTGGCCGAGACGACGTTCGCGGAGGCGAGCGTGGCGATCTCGCCGATGGTGCTCGCGTCGCCCACCGACGAGATGAGCGTGACCGTGTCGAACGCGACGGTGGCCGACAACGTGCTG
>JAIOII010001549.1 GCA_019912685.1 Kofleriaceae bacterium | reverse complement strand
TCCACGCCGCGGCGCTCACCGAGGGGCCGGGCCCGGGCGGCGGCAGCATGCTCGTCGCCGCCCGGCGCTCGTACGTCGACGCCGTCCTCGCCGCCGCGCCCGTCGATCTGACGCTCGCGCCGCGCTACCTCGACGCGCAGGTCCGCTGGGAATCGAAGAGCGGCCGCTGGCTCGCGCTCGCGCTCGTCTCCGACGACAGGCTGAAGCTCCTGCGCGAGCCGGGATCGGGCTCGACCGGCGGCATCGACACGAGCCGCGTGCGCCGCCTCGAGTACACGTCGCGCTTCGCGCGCCTCGCGCTCCGCTACCGCGCGACCCACGGCGTCAACCGCGTCGAGCTCCTGCCGTCGGTCGGGATCGATCGCGTCGAGGCTTCCGCGAACCACCAGGACGTCGACAAGGGCATGGTGCGCGGGAACGCGATCGGCGCCCTGCGCGCCGAGCTGACCCGCCCGTGGCTCGGCGGCACGTTCGCCGCCGGCGTCGACGGCCTCGTCACGCGCCACGCCTACGAGCTCGACACGACGCCGCCGCCCTCGCCGATGGATCCCGATCCACCGGTCGGCGTCGTGCACCGCGAGGGCGTCGCGTGGGCGCCCGACACCGGCGCGTGGCTCGAGCAGCAGTGGTCGCTCGCCGGCGACGCCATCGCCGTTCGTCCCGGCCTGCGCGTCGATCGCTTCGGCCTCTCCGACGAGATCACGATCGGTCCCCGCCTCCACGTGACGGAGCGGCTGCCGCGCTGCATGACGCTCGCGCAGTCGGTCGGCGTCTACCACCAGCCCCCGTCGCCGACCGATCTCGATCCGGTCTTCGGCAACCAGACACTCGAGGGCAGCTGGGCCGTGCAGGCGGCGCTCGCCTGGAAGGCGCCGCTCGCGGACGTCGCGCAGCTCCAGGTCACGGCGTACGGCCAGGAGATGCGCGATCTCGCGGTCGACGTCGTCACCGGCGCCACGCCGATCGCCGACAACGGCAGCGGCCAGGCCGGCGGCCTCCTCGCCGTCAGCCGCGAGCTCGTCGACGAGCAGTTCGGCTCGTACTCGTACCGCGAGGCGGTCGGCAAGGGCCGCGCGTACGGCGTCGAGGTCCAGGTGAAGCGCGAGCTCGGCGCCGTCACCGGCTGGCTCTCGTACACGTGGTCGCGCTCGTTCCGCACCGGCGACGCGCGCGTCGATCCGACGTACTACCCCTACGTGCTCGACCAGCCGCACGTCGCGACGCTGCTCGCGACGCGGCCGCTCGGCAAGTGGCGCTTCGGCGGCCGCCTGCGCGTCGCGAGCGGCAACCCGATCACGCCGGTCGCCGGCCGCTACTTCGACGAGACGGCGCAGGAGTGGGTGGCGATCTCCGGCCCGATCCTCTCGGAGCGCCTGCCGCTGTTCGTCCAGCTCGACCTGCGCATCGACCGCACGTGGCGCCGGCGCTGGGGCACGATCAACCTGTTCCTCGACGTGCAGAACGCGACCAACCGCACCAACCCCGAGGGCGTCACCTACAACGACGACTTCACCGAGCGCCGCTACACGCGCGGCCTGCCCTTCTTCCCGGCGCTCGGCGTCGAATACCTTCCGCCGCCCTGATCACAGGGCGCCGAGCAGCCCGCGCGCCTCGGCGAGCTGCCCCTGGTGCCGCACGTCGACGTCGAGCGGGCCGACCGGCGTCGAGAAGCGCAGCCGCGCCGACAGCTGGTACGTGCGCGCGCCGCGCGCGATCTGCTCGGCGACGACGATCGCGTCGCGCGCGTCGATCGTGAGCGACGTGGTCACGGGCGCGACGCCCTTGGCCGGGATGGTCTGCGACAGCTCCACCGAGCCCGTCACCGCGCGCGCGCCGCCGACCGACAGCTGCCAGTCGATGCCGGCGAGCGGCACGCCGAACCCGTTCGGGTTGGCGACGTCGAGGAGCAGCTCGCCGGTCATGCCCGTGAAGCCGGCCGACTGCACCGACACGGTGCGCACGTCGGCGGTGGGCCGCTCGATCGAGCGGGTGAAGATCGAGCACGCGGAGACGAGCAGGCACAGACTGGCAAGGAGGATCGAGCGCATACGCCGCCTCCGGAGCAAGCCGCGCGCCGCGCCCAAGTCCTCGTCGCGCCTGGGGCGACCGTGAACGGCTCTTGACGACCGGCTCGGGATCACCACAATGGCGCCCCTGACCTCCTCCGGAGGTGGACCGTGATGAACCCAGATCCTGCGCTCCGCTGACCGAATCGTTCACTGTCCACTCGTTCTCTGTTCGAGGAGCATATGTCCACACGATCCCGTGGCCGTCACGGCCACAAGGATCGACAGGTCTGCCGTCAGGTCGCCGACGCCGTGGCGTGGTACCTGGCCGAGACCGACGATCCGCTGCTCGCCGACCTGATCGTGATCCAGGTCGACCCGGCGCCCTCCGCGGCCCGGGTCCTGGTCACGCTCGCGGCGGCGCACGGCGAGATCGACGCGGTCGAGGTCATGTCCCACCTGCGCGAGGTGGCCGACGAGCTGCGCGAGGAGGTGGCCGTCGAGGTCCACCGCCGCCACGCACCCGAGCTGTCGTTCCGCGTCATCCCGGTCATCGCAACCGCGACCGAATGACGAATCGTCGTCACGGCCGGCGACCATGTCGCCGGCCGTGCGATGATGCCCCGCATGTGGAAGACCATCCTGGTACCCCACGATTTCTCGAGCTGCGCCAATCACGCTGCGGCGCTCGCCCGCGACGTCGCGAAGATCCACGGCGCGCGCCTGGTCCTGCTGCACGTCGCCGAGCTGCCGCCGATGCTCGGCCTGGGCGCGGCCGTCGTCCCCGAGGAGGGCGGCGCGCCGATCAACGTCAAGGACTACGCGATGCGCTCGGCGGAGGCGCACCTCCATGATCTGGCCAATCGCCTGCGCACCGACGGCGTCGAGGTCACGACGGCGGCGACCACCGGCAACGTCGCCTCCGAGATCGCCGACTGCGCGAAGCGCGAGGGCGCCGAGCTCATCGTCATGGGCACGCACGGCCGCACCGGCCTCGCCCACGTCGTCCTCGGCTCGGTCACCGAGAAGGTCGTCCGCCACAGCGCCGTGCCCGTGCTCACCGTGCGGGTTCCGGACGGCGACTGACCCCGGCTTGACGTATTAGTGTCTACATGACACTAATACGTCATCATGTCGACCACGCTGCCGATCACCGACGACACGCACGTGCTGGTGCTCACCGGCGCGGGCATCTCCGCCGAGAGCGGGGTGCCGACGTTCCGCGACGCCGGCGGCCTGTGGGAGGGGCACGACGTCCATGACGTCGCGTCGCCCGCCGGCTTCGCGCGCGATCCGCTGCTCGTGTGGCGCTTCTACTCGCAGCGGCGGGCGAACATGGAAGGCGTCCTGCCCAACGACGGGCACCGGGCGCTGGTCGCGCTCGAGCGCCGGCTCGGCGACCGCTACCTGCTGGTGACGCAGAACGTCGACGGGCTCCATCGCGCCGCGGGCAGCGAGCGGGTGATCGAGCTGCACGGCGAGCTCATGCGGTCGCGCTGCACGGTGTGCGACCGCCCGCCGTTCGAGGATCGCCAGGCCTACAAGCCGGGCGTCGCGCCGATGTGCGGCCGCTGCAAGGCGGCCGGCAAGGACGCGCTGCTCCGTCCCCACATCGTCTGGTTCGGCGAGATGATCGATCGCGCGTACCTCGCGCGGATCGAGGCGTTCGTGAGCGTCGCGGGCAGGCGCCTGGTGTTCCTCGCCGTCGGGACGTCGGGGCTCGTGCACCCGGCCGCCGGCCTCGTCGACGCGGCGCGCGGCGTCGGCGGCACGAGCTGGCTCGTCAACGCCGACCGGCCGGCCAACGTCGAGCGCTTCGACCAGGTGGTGCTCGGCCCGGCGGGCACGGTGCTGCCCGCGCTCCTCGCGAACTGAGGTGCGCGGCGACGCGCCGTCGCCCAGACGATGCTTGCGAGCCCGCGGCGGCGCGACCAGCATCGCCCGCGATGAGAGGACTCGCGCAGACGTGTGGAGGGATCCTGTC
>JAIOII010001548.1 GCA_019912685.1 Kofleriaceae bacterium | reverse complement strand
GTCGCACGCGGACGCGGTGCCGGCGACGGCGCGCGACTTCTACCTGCGCGGCTGCGGGCTGGCGCCCGGGGCCGCCGACGCGATCGACGCCGCGCTCGCGCGCCGCGGCAAGATCGAGTTCCTCGACGTTCGCCCGCACCTGGCGTCGGTGCGCTGCCCGGTGTGGATCACGCACGGCGTCGCGGACGACGTGATCCCGTGGACGCAGGCCGAGTCCCTGGCCCGCGCCTTCCCTGCGGGCGCGCGCCCGCCGGTGTACCTCACCGGCCTCTACGGCCACACGCAGCTCGAAGGCGCGAGCGGCCCGCGCGCGCTCGCGCGCGAGCTGTCGTCGATGGTGCGCATCGTCAGCGCGATCGAGCGGGCGGCGGCGTCCCGGTAGCGCCGCGCATGTGCACGATGTCGAGGTGGATCTCGGCGCCGGCGGCGAGCAGGGCGTCGCGCAAGGCGTCGTGATCCTCGACGCCGACCTGCACGTGGGGCGAGCCGGCGGGGGCGAACGCGCGCAGGGCGGCCACCGCGGCCGGGCCGAGCGAGGCATCGAACACGCGGAACGGGAACGCGCCGGGAAACGCCGGGTCGAACACGGCGACGCCGGCCAGCGCGCCGCGGTGATGCAGCTGGAGCAGCATGCGTCCCGGCTTGGCGCGCGCGCTGGCGAGCTGGCCGCGCAGGAGCCCGGCCGCGGCCTCGACCGCCGGCTCCTCCTCGGGCGTGATCGGGTCGTACACGAGCCCGGCGACCGGCGCGACCGCTGCGTGACGCGGGACCCGCAGCATGTAGGAGCCGTACGCCGCGGTGAAGCCGAAGCGCCGGTAGAGCGCGATCGCGGCGTGGTTGCCCGGCCGGACGTTCAGGCACCAGGTGCGCGCGCCGGCGGCGACGAAGCGCGCGCGCATCGCCTCCAGGAGCGCGGCGCCGATGCCCTCGCGCCGCCGCGCCCGATCGCTCACCAGGTTGCGCACGTACCCGACGTCGGCGAGGAGCTCGAACAGCGCATAGCCGACGACGGCGCCGTCGCCGGTGGCGACCAGCATGCGGTCGCACAGGTCGGCGAAGCGCTCCCGCGAGGGCACGGGGTCGCCGGTGCCGAGCTCGGGCAGGAGCCGCGCGTAGGCGTCGTAGTCGCCCGGCTCGGCGTCGCGGATGTCGATCATCACCGGCGGCCGGATAGTAACGGCGCCGGGGCCCTCGCGCCTGCGACACGTGCGACAGGATCTCGTCGCATTCCGTCATCCGTGGGAGTGCGTTACGGTCCCCGGCGATGTCGAACTCTCGCCGCGACCCGAGTCGCCGAGACGTCGTGCGCGGCGGGCTCGCCGCGACGGCGCTCGGTCTGGTGTCCTCTGCCTGCTCCAAGGAGACGCGCCCGAGCCCCGCGACGCCGCCGCCCGAGCCCGAGCCCGTGAAGAAGCGGATCCTCATCCTCGGCGGCACCGGGTTCCTCGGACCGAAGACGATCGACGCCGCGATCGCGCGTGGCCACGAGATCACGATCTTCAACCGCGGCAAGCGCGAGAAGTTCCTGCCGCTCGAGCACGACGTCACGCACCTCTACGGCAACCGCGATCCCGAGCTGCCCGCCGACGACGAGCGCGGCCCCGACGGCAAGCTCCTGCGCCCCGACGCGACGCCCAGGGGCCTCGAGCAGCTCGTCGGCCGGAAGTGGGACGCCGTCATCGACAACTCCGGCTACTTCCCGCGCCACGTGAAGGCGTCGGCGGAGCTGCTCGCGCCCAACGTCGGCCACTACATCTTCATCTCGAGCATCTCGGCGTACGACGAGGCATCGATCCCCGCGTCCGGCGGCGACGAGACGGTGAAGCTCGCCGAGCTCGCCGACCCCACCGTCGAGACGATGGGCGATCAGTTCCAGAACTACGGCGGGCTCAAGGTCCTGTGCGAGCGGGCGGCGCAGGCCGCGTTTCCGGGGCGCGCGACGATCGTCCGCCCCGGCTACATCGTCGGCCCCGGCGATCCGACCGATCGCTTCAGCTACTGGCCGGTGCGCATCTCGAAGGGCGGCGAGGTGCTCGCGCCGGGCTCGCCCGACGATCCGCTGCAGTGGATCGACGTGCGCGACCTCTCCGAGTGGCTCGTGGAGCTCGTCGAGGAGAGCACCTTCGGCGAGCTCCACGCCGTCGGCCCCGCCGAGCCGGCGCGCTGGGGCAACGTGCTCGCGACGTGCGTCGAGCGGGCAGGCAGCGACGCGAAGCTCGAGTGGGTGCCCGCGAAGTGGCTCGAGGAGAACGGCGCCGGCGGCGAGGACTCGTTCCCGATCTGGATCCCGCCCGAGGGCAAGTACGCCGGCTTCCACCGCTGGGACAACGCGCGCGCCGAGGGCGCGGGCCTCACGTTCCGCAGCCTCGACGACACCGTGAAGGGCATCCTCGACTGGTACCCGAAGGAGATCGAGCGCCGCGTCCGCGTCACCAAGGAGCTGGTCGACGCCGCCGTCGCGAAGGGCGCACCGCCGCCCAAGGGACCGCCTCCGGACCAGCTCCGCGCCGGTCCGACGATGGAGCGCGAGCAGGAGCTGCTCGCGAAGTGGCACGCGAGCAAGCCGAAGCCCTGACCGGCTACCAGGTCGCGACGCAGACGAAGGCGTCGCGACCGGCGTCCTCGCCGACCGCGTCGCCCGGCGTGCCGGTCAGCTCGAGCAGCGTGCGCTGCGCGAAGAGCTGGAGCAGCCGCCAGCTCGGGTGCTCGAACAGCGGATGGCCGGTGAAGCGCAGCTCGGCGCGCCGGCCGGTCACGGCGACGTCGATCCGCCCGCCACCCTCGTGCACCTTGCCGAAGTTGCGCGGCGCCAGCTTGATCGCACGCGCCGCGCCCATCGCGCGGACGAGCGCGAGCTCGAGCTTGCCGAGGCTCGCGCGGGTGTCGTCGACGAGGAGCGGATAGAGCGCGCGCATGTCGCCGCCGAGCAGCTCGTCGACGATCGCCTCGGTGAGCACGACCTGGGCGTGGGCCGGGACCCAGTCCTTCGCGGTGAGCGCGCCGGCGAGCTGATCGAGGGGCGGACCGATCCGCCGGCGGACCCGGGTGACGGCGTCCGGGCCGAACCGGCGCGCGAGGTTCTCGCCCCACGGGCCGAGGAGATCGCCGCGGCAGCGGCCGGGGACGCGCTCGATGCGCGCGCGCTCCCAGCGAGGCTGCGCGGCGAGGTCTCCGGCGGTGATCGGCACGGCCGCAGCCTACTCCGAACGATCGGTCGGGGCATTTCGCCTCGGCGTCGACTCGACATCACGGCGACATCAGGTCAGCCGTGGTCGTCATTTCGTGTGCACGGATTCGATCTCGCCCGTGTAGGGTGACGCGGCGAGTCGGGGGACTCCTTTCCTTCCCGAGGTGGTCCATGACGCAAACGCTCCCATTCTGGCCCCGTCCGGGCACGATCGACCTGGTCGTCCACGATCGTCCGCACGCCGCCGCCGACACGGAATGGTGGTACGTGAACAGCCACGTGCGCACGGCCGAAGGCCGCGCCATCTCGCTGTTCGCCGCCTTCTTCCGCATCATCGACTCGAAGGATGAGGAGACCGGCGCGATCGCCTATGCCCACTCGTTGACCTGGGCGATCACCGACACGGCGGGCAAGCGCTACGTCGGCGAGTCGCGCGTCGACGGCCGCGCCCCCGAGATGGGGCTCGATCGCATCAAGGCGGGCCGCGGCTCGAAGGACGAACGACTCAACCGCGCGATGGCGGAGATCCTCGAGCAGGGCAAGATCCCGACGCCCGACCGCGTCTTCGACGGCCCGGTCGTCGTCGCCACCGATCGCCTGCGCCTCGACTACGGCGGCGCGCACTTCGAGCGCCGCGCCGACGGGGGCTATCACCTGCGCCTCGCCAGCGAGCGCGACGGCGCGGGCTGCGACATCGTCTTCCACCCCGAGAAGCCGGCGACGCGCCACGGCGACGACGGCGTCGTGCGTGGCGCCGACGGCGAGCAGATGTTCTACTACTTCGTCCCGCGCTGCCGGGTCGAGGGCACGATCACGCTCGACGGCGAGGCGTTGCCGGTCGCGAGCGGGCAGGGCTGGTACGACCACGAGTTCGGCGGCTACGTCCCGCCCGCCGACCCGGTGCCGGTGCCCGAGGTCGGCGCCGACGGCGCCACCGCCGCCGGCGTGCGCGGCCTCGCGTGGAACTGGACCGCGGTCCAGCTCGAGAGCGGCGTCGAGCTCTCCGCCTACGAGATCGTCGACGCCACCGCGCGCACGACCGTCGGCAAGTGGCTCATCGCGATCGACGCGCACGGCGTGCGCCGCGAGATCACCGACTTCACGTTCGAGCCCGGCAAGGTCTGGACGTCGTCGCGCACCTTCCACGAGTACCCGACGACGTGGCGCCTGCGCGCCGCGGAGCTCGGGATCGACGTCGCCATCGAGGCGGAGCTCGACGACCAGGAGCTCATCACCGTCATCTCCAAGCCGGCGTTCTGGGAAGGTCGTTGCCGCGCCCGCGGCGTGATGCAGGGCGCGAAGGTCGAGGGCCTCGCCTTCGTCGAGCGCAGCGGCTTCGAGAACATCGACTCGCTCGACGAGTTCTTCTCCGCCGTCGGCAAGCAGGTCAAGCGCTCGGTCGCCGAGTGCCTGCCGCTGGCGCCGACGTACGACGAGACCCGCGAGCTGATCGCCAGCGAGGAGCTCGAGCACTACATGGAGGGCGTCGATCCGCGGTCGATGGGCGACGGCCTGATCGCGCCGATCCGCGCGATCGTCGATCGCGGCGGCAAGTCGTGGCGCAGCTACGCCGCGCTCGCGTGCTGCGACGTCGTCGGCGGCGACTCGCGCAGGTACGTCCAGTGGCTCGCGATGCCCGAGCTGCTCCACGTCGGCTCGCTCATCATCGACGACGTGCAGGATCAGTCGACCGTGCGGCGCGGCGGCCCGACGTGCCACGTCACCTACGGCGAGCCGGTCGCGATCAACGCCGGCACCGCCGCGTACTTCCTGACCCAGAACCTGATGTTCTCCGACGACATGTCGGCGGAGACCAAGCTGCGCCTCTACGACCTCTACTTCGCGGCGATGCGCGCGGGCCACGCCGGTCAGGCGATCGACCTCGGCGGCATGGCGGCGCTCATGCCCGACGCCGTGCGCACCGGCGACAGCGCGACGCTAGAGGCGCGCATCCTCGCCTGTCACCGCCTCAAGACGGCGGCGCCCGCCGGCTGCCTGGCGCGCATGGGCGCGGTCACCGGCGGCGGCTCGAACGAGCAGGTCGCCGCGGTCGGCCTCTTCTTCGAGGCGGTCGGCCTCGCGTTCCAGATCATCGACGACGTCCTCAACCTGCGCGGCTTCAAGGGCGACCTCAAGCAGCGCGGCGAGGACATCCGCAACGGCACCGTGACCCTGCCGGTCGCGGTCGCCATGGGCCGGCTGCCGCGCGACCAGCGCGAGTGGCTCTGGGCCACGCTGCAGTCGAAGCCGCAGGACGAGGTCACCGTGGCCGCCGCCGTCGAGCTCCTCGAGAGCTGCGGCGCGATCGCGGCGTGCGCCGAGCAGGCGCGCGAGCTGGTCGAGGAGGGCTGGCGCCGCGCCGAGCCGCTGCTCGAGCCGTCGCTGACCCGCATCATGCTGCGCGCCTTCGGCTGGTATGTCCTCGAGCGCCATTACTAGGCGGCTCACCGCGCTGCTCGGAGGCCGCCGCGCACCGCTGGTGGTCGTGCTCGTCGGCCTGGCGCTCGCCGCGCCGGCGCTCACCGCCGACTTCTCGGCCGACGATCACCTCCACCGCCTGATCTCGCGCGACGACCCCGGCGTCCGCGGCCTCGAGCCGCGGCCCTTCGATCTCTTCGTGTTCGCGAGCGGCGACGCCGACGCCACGCGCGCGCTGCGCGACGAGGGCCTCTATCCGTGGTGGACCGACCCCGACGTGAAGATGGCGTTCCTGCGCCCGGTGACGTCGGCGACGCACGCCGCCGATCACGCGCTCTGGCCCGAGAGCTCGACCGCGATGCTCGCCCACAACCTCGTCTGGCTCGCGCTCGCGCTCGCCATGGCGTGGCTCTTCTACCGCCGCTTTGCGGAGATCCGCTGGATCGCCGTCCTCGCGCTCGCCCTCTACGCGATCGACGACGCGCGCGGCCCGGTCGTCGGCTGGATCGCCAACCGCAACGCGCTGGTCGCGCTCGTGTTCGCGATCCCGGTCCTGCTCGCGCACGACCGCTGGCGCCGCGAGAGCTGGACCCACGGCGGCTGGGTCGGCCCGCTGCTGCTCGCGATCGCGCTCGGCGCCGGCGAGGCGGCGCTCGCGATCACCGCGTACCTCGCCGCCCACGCCCTGTGGCTCGATCGCGGCCCCTGGCGCGAGCGCCTGCTCGCGCTCGCGCCGTACGCGGTCGTCGTGGTCGTGTGGCGCGTCATCTATCAGCTCCTCGGCTACGGCGTCGCCGGCTCGGGCATCTACCTCGACCCGGGCGCCGACCCCGCGGTCTTCC
Organism: Kofleriaceae bacterium; assembly: GCA_019912685.1. Taxonomy (GTDB): domain Bacteria; phylum Myxococcota_A; class Polyangia; order Haliangiales; family Haliangiaceae; genus UBA2376. The sequence continues at coordinate 4,686 of JAIOII010001548.1, read as the reverse complement.
TCGCCGCCGCCGCCCATCGCGTGCCGTTGCTCCTCCTCGGCCAGCTCGCCGCGCCGTGGTCGGATCTGGCGTCGCTCTACGCCCTCATGGGCGGCAGCGTGATGGCGACGATGGTCGCGTTCGCCGTCGTCGTCCTCGCCGCGCTCGCCGTCGCGTGCGCACGGCTCCTGCGCGTCGATCCGGTCAGCCGCTTCTTCGCGACCGGCATGGTGCTCGCCGCGATCCCGGTGGCGAGCACGTTCCCCGCCGACCGGCTGCTCGGCTTCGTCGGCCTCGGCGCCATGGGGCTCGTCGCCCAGCTCTTCGCCGCGGCGCTCGAGCGCCGGGACCTCCTCGGCGCCCGCTGGCCGCGCCGCGCCTTCGCCATGGTCGTCGTCGGCGCGCTCGTGCTCGTCCACGTCGTCGGCGCGCCGCCGCTCCTCGTCATGCGCGCGCGCTCGATGGTCGCGGTGAACCGCATCCTGGATCGCGCCGACGCCGGCATCCCGTCGGATCCCTCGATCGCCGACAAGACCGTCGTGCTCGTCAACCCGCCCAACGATGCGTTCGCCGGCTACGTCCACCTCATGCGACAGGCGCGGCACCAGGTGCGCCCGCGCCGCCTCTACTGGCTCGCGACCGGCACCGCGCCGCTCACCCTCACGCGCCTCGACGAGCGCACGCTGCGCGTCGCGCCCTCCGGCGGCTTCCTGCGCCACGAGATCGATCAGATGTTGCGGACGCCGCGCCGTCGGTTCCGCGCCGGCGATAGCATCGAGCTCACCGGGCTCACGATCGAGATCGAGGCCGTCGACGGCGGCCGCCCGCTCACGGTGCTCGCCCGCTTCGATCGCCCGCTCGAGGATCCGCAGCTCGTCTGGCGCCGCTGGGACGGACGTACGTACGTGCCCTACCAGGCCCTCCATATCGGGAAAACCGATGTCTTTCCAGCCGCCGATCTGCAGAAGCTGCTCGAGGAGTAGGCCGCGACGCAGGTCGTGCGCGAACGCGCTGGCCACGAGGGCCATCCGCATGGTCGCGGCCTTGCAGTGGAAGGGCCGCGAGCAGCGATGGAGCACATCAGACGCCCGGTCACGCACGAAGTCGTCCTGTCGACGGTCGCCACGATCGCCGAGGCGCTCTCGCGTCCCGATCACCCGTGGAAGCTGCTGCCCGGCGTCCTCGAGCGCCTGCTCGAGGCGACCGGCCTCTCGCGCGGCGCCCTGTTCCTCCTGCGCGACGAGCAGCTGGTGCTCCTGGCCAAGGAAGGCATCGGGCTCGCCGATGCGGAGCTGGTCGGCCTGTGCTCGCAGCCCGGCCCGGTCTCGCGCGCGCTCGCGGAGCGGCGCCCGCTGGCGCTGTCAGGCGCCGACGCCTTCGCGGGCGCGTCCTTGCACCTCCTCGACGCGCGCAGCGCCATCGTCGCGCCGCTGGTCGCGGGCGACCGCTGCCTCGGCGTGCTCGTCCTCGCCTCCGTCACCCGCGATCTCTCCTCCGTCGACTGGCTCGCGCTCGCGCGCGTCGTCGCCGCGCAGGTCGCGCAGTCGCTCGCCTGCGCGACCGCCGTGCAGCGCCTGACGTCGTCCGAGCGCCGCTACCGCCTGCTCGTCGAGGGCGCCGCCGACGGCATCGCCGTCCTCGACGTGTCGGGACACTTCCGCGAGGTCAACGGCACCCTCGCCCGCATGCTCGGCGCACCGGTCGCGCAGCTGCCCGGGACGCTGCTCTGGGACTACGTCGCGCCCGAGGATCGCGCCGATTCGCGGGCGCGTTTCGCCGCGCTGTGCGCGCAGGGCGCGATCCGCACGCGCGGTCGCCGCATCCTGCGGCCGGACGGCTCGATCGCCATCGTCGACATCGTCGGCAACACGCTCGACGTCGAGGGCGAGCGCGTCGCCTTCGCGATCTTTCGCGACGTCACCGAGGAGCGCCAGGCCGCCGTCGACATGGAGATGATCCACCAGCTCGCGATGTCGGCCGCCGAGGCGCCCGATCTGCCCGCGCTGTTCCACGTCGTCCTGCGCACGCTCGGCGAGCACGGCGGGTGGAGCTACGGCGCGGCCTGGCTGCTCCAGGCCGACGGCCGGACGCTGGTGCCGGCGCGCGTCTGGACCACCTCCGGCGGCGACCGCGAGCGCTGGGGCGAGCTCGCGGACCTCACCTTCCAGGTCGGCGAGGCGATCCTCGGGCGGACGTGGGCCGAGGGCGCGCCCCGGAGTCCGCCGACAGGTCCTCGACGACACGCGGCGCGCGGCGGCGGCGCTCCGCGCGGGTGCGCGCGGCGGGTTGCTCGTCCCCATCCTGGTCGGCGGCCGGACCGTCGCGCTCTTCGAGCTCTTCCGGACCGCGTGCTCGGCGGAGGCGCGCTTCGTCAAGGTCGCGTCGACCGTCGCCGCTCAGCTCGGCTCGCTCATCGAGCGCCGCCGCGCCGAGGACGCGTTGCGCGCCAGCGAGGCGCGCTTCGCTCGTCTCGCCGAGTCGGGGATCGTCGGCATCGCGGTCGCGGACCTCGACGGCAAGATCCACGAGGCCAACGACGCGTACCTGGCGATGTTCGGGTACACGCGTCACGATCTCGATCAGGGCGTCGTGTGCTGGCGCGAGCAGGCCTCCAACGTCCCGACGCGGCTCCTCGCCCACGCGCTCTCGGGCCTCACCAGCCGCGGCTCCGTCGGACCGCTGGAGCGGGTCCTCGTGCGCAAGGACGGCGCGCAGGTGCCGGTCCTCGTCGGCGCCGCGATGCTCGACGACACCCGCTGCATCGCGGTGGTCTCCGATCTCACCGAGCGCAAGCGCTCGGAGCAGGTGCTGCGCGCGACCGAGGAGCAGCTCCGCCACGCGCAGAAGATGGAGGCCGTCGGCAAGCTCGCCGGCGGCGTCGCGCACGACTTCAACAACATCCTGTCGGTGATCATCAGCTACAGCGATCTCGTGCGCGCGGATCTGTCGCCCGGCGATCCGATGCGCGCCGACCTCGACGAGATCCACCAGGCCGGTGAGCGCGCCGCCCAGCTCACCCGGCAGCTCCTGGCGTTCAGCCGGCAGCAGGTCGTCGAGCCGCGCGTGCTCGACCTCGACGAGGTCATCCGCGGCATGGAGAAGATGACCCGCCGGCTGGTCGGCGAGGACGTCGAGGTCCTGTCGATGCTGCATGCCGGGGTGGGGCGCGTCCTCGCCGACCCCGGGAACCTCGAGCAGATCCTCATGAACCTCGTGGTGAACGCGCGCGACGCGATGCCGGAGGGCGGCAAGCTCACCATCGAGACCACGGAGGTCGTGCTCGACGACGACTTCGTCCGCGCGCACGTCGGCGCCAGCGCCGGCCGGCACGTGATGCTCGCGGTGAGCGACACGGGCGTGGGCATGGATCGCGCGACCCAGGCGCGGATCTTCGAGCCGTTCTTCACCACGAAGCCCAAGGACCGCGGCACCGGCCTCGGCCTGTCGACGGTCTTCGGCATCGTCAGCCAGTGCGGCGGGACGATCTGGGTGTACAGCGAGCCCGGGATCGGGACGACCTTCAAGGTCTTCCTGCCGTGCGTCGACGCCGAGCTCGAGGGGCGCCCGGCCACGCGCGCGCCGCAACCCGCGCGCGGCACCGAGTGCGTGCTCCTCGTCGAGGACGACGACCAGGTGCGCGTGGTCATGCGCGACATCCTGGAGCGCGCCGGCTACCGCGTGCTCGAGGCGAGGAACGCCGGCGAGGCCCTGCTCATCGCCGAGCAGCCGCACGCGATCGATCTCGTCCTCAGCGACGTCGTGATGCCGCACATGAGCGGCCCCGAGGTCCTCCGCCGGATCGCGGCGCTGCGGCCGGGCATCCGCGCGCTCTGCATGTCGGGCTACACCGACAACGCCGTCCTCCACCACCAGGTGCTCGAGCGGCAGATCGCGTTCCTCCAGAAGCCGGTCACGCCCGGGACCCTGACGCGCAAGGTCCGCGAGGTGCTCGACGAGCCACCGACGGCGTCAGCCGCGTAGCCGTCTGGGCGCGGCGCCCGCCGTCGGGCCGCGCTCGATCGGGCGGTTGAGGACGATCTGGCGGCCGGCCTCGCGCCCGGCCTGGTGCGCGCTGCTGATGCGCTCGGTGCGGCGGCGGCGCGTCACGCGCGGGTAGCGCGCGCGGAAGAAGTCGTCGAGCCCGGCGTCGCCGCGCCACACGAGCCCGGTGCCGCGCAGCTGCGCGCGCTCGCCGGTGAGCTTGTCGCGGAAGCCGCGGATGACGCCGGCCATGTACGCGAGCCGGTCGCGGCCGCTCGTCACGCGCGCGTCGCCCCGGTTCTCCGCCCAGAGGCGCGCCGCGGTCGCGCGCAGGAACTCGTAGACGTGGACGGCCATCTCGACGTTGGCGCGGGTGCCGCACAGCTCGAACACGTGGCCGCGCGCGCCGGCACGCGCGACGTACGTGGGGATCCGGATCGCCTCCACGAAGAAGAACGACGTCAGGACGCCGACGATGTCGAGCTCGACGCGGGTGACGCGCACGAGCGGATCGCCTACGTGGCGCACCTCGAACGCGCGCGCCTCGCGCGCCGCCGCCGCCTCGATGTTGTGGCGCAGCATCAGCTCGTGCGCGCGCCGCATCGCGACCTCGGCCTCGTGCTGGTTGGGGCTGCCGGCCAGCGCGAGGAGCTTGCGCACGCGCTCGAGCACGCGGTCGATCGCGTCGTCGGCGAGGCCGCCGCCCATCGCGGCCGGTGCGCCGCC
>JAIOII010001547.1 GCA_019912685.1 Kofleriaceae bacterium | reverse complement strand
GGGGGAGACGGCACGGGAGGAGACGGCACGGGAGGCGATGGCGCGGGGCCGGGAGAAGAGCCCGCGCCGCCGCCGATCGTGCCGCCCAACCTCGACATCAGTCCCGAGAAGGCGCGCACGCAGGTCGAGCAACACCTGCGGGTCGCCCGCGGGATGCTCGGCGCGAAGACGCCCGACCCCGACGGCGCGATGCGCGAGGCGCGCGCCGCGCTCGCCGTCGACGGCACCAGCATCGACGCGATCGTCGTGATCGCCCACGCCAACTACCACAAGCGGCTCTACGACACGGCCGAGGTCATCCTCGACGGCCTGCTGGAGAAGCGGCCGACCTCGCGCAACAACGAGTACCTCTACTACGTGTACGGGCTCGTCTACGACAAGCTCGGCGAGCCGCAGAAGGCGTTCGCCGCCTACAAGAAGGCGGTGTCGCTGGCGCCGTCGTTCGCGAGCGCGCTCGTCAACCTCGGCGTCCACCAGCTCGCGAACAAGCAGTACCGCGACGCGGTCGAGACCTTCGAGCGGCTCACCGGGCAGCTCGGCAAGAACGACGCCGCGAGCTGGAACTCGCTCGGCGCGGCGTACCGCGGCATCTCCGGCGACTTCGACACCGGCAGCCCGGGGCGTAACGAGTGGATCTCCAAGGCGGAGAACGCCTTCAAGCGGGCCCAGACCGCGGACCGCAACTACGGGCCGGCCTACTACAATCTCGGACTCCTGTACCTCGACGCCTCCCCGTTCCCGACGGGCAGTGGACCGATGGACGAGCTGGCGCGTTTGAACCGTGCGAAGACCTACTTCGACGAGTACAAGAACATGCCAGGCGTGGACATGAAGCTCTACGACGAGCGGATGAAGGACGTCACCAAGCTCATCAAGCGCGAGGAGAAGAAGCGCGCGAAGAGCAAGTAGGAGTAGGGAGAGCCGACCATGCGCAAGAACCTCGCCCTCGCCGTCACCGCCGCCGTGTCGCTCGCGCTCGCCGGCGCGTCACCGTCCATCGCCCGCGCCGAGGGCTGCGACCAGCAGCAGGAAGGCGAGACCGGGAAGGGCGGCAAGAACTTCCACGTCGAGTACCGGAACGGCCAGAAGGTGCACGTCATCGACACGGTGATCGCCGTGTGCGGCAAGGTCCCGCGCCCGAGCGTCGTCTACGTCCTCCAGGCCAAGAACATCAACTACGAGTGGGAGTCCTTGAAGCAGGACTTCCTCCCGCTCATCATCGCGACCATCAGCAAGGCCCCCTTCTGATGGCGACCGCACGGCAGCAACCGCAATCCGGCCACCGCCGCCGCATCCTGCGCATCGGTGTGCTCCTCGGCGGCAAGATCGTCGAGGAGCGGTTGATCCGCGAGCGCGCCGACGTCTCGCTCGGCCAGTCGGCGAAGAACACGTTCTCGATCCCGATCGAGGGCCTGCCGCGGCAGTTCGTGATCTTCGGCGTGCACGAGGGCCGCTACGTCCTCAACTTCACGAAGAACATGGACGGGCGCGTCTCCGACGGCGACCGCGTCATGACGCTCGACGTCGCCCGCAACCAGGGCGGCGCCCGCATGGTCGGCGAGCACTGGGCGATGCCGCTCTCCGAGCACGCGCGCGGCAAGGTGTCGGTCGGCGAGCTGACGTTGCTGTTCCAGTTCGTCACCGAGCCGCCGATGCAGCCGCGGCCGATGCTGCCGCACTCGGTGCGCGGCACGCTCGCGGATCGCCTCGATCCGCAGCTGATGGTGATCCTCGCCATCTCGATCACCGTCCACTTCGGCTTCATGTTCTGGGCGGTGTTCATCAACGATCCGGATACCGGCGGCGGCATGGCGGAGCGCGCGGCGCGCGCGACGTTCCAGGAGGAGTCGTACGAGGTCCGCGAGGACCAGTTCGTGCTCCCGCAGGAGCCGACGGAGGCTCCCGCCACCGGCGAGACCAAGGCCGAGGAGCCCAAGACCGAGCAGCCCAAGGCCGACAAGCCCAAGGGCGACAGCAGCAAGCCCAGGCCCGACGCGGGCGGCGGCCGCGCCGAGTCCGACGCGGTGACGCTGCAGGATCAGTCGAAGGCGTACGCCGACATGCTCTTCTCCGAGGACTCGGCGGGCACCGGCTTCTCCGGCGACATGGAGAAGCGCAAGCCCGGCTCCGACCTCGGCAAGCAGCTCGACGAGGTCGCCGCGTCCGGTCAGCAGACGGCGATCGGCGGCGGCACCGCGGGTCGTGGTCCGCGCGGCGGCGGTCCGCGCACCGGCACGGGCACCGGTCCCGTCGTCGACGCGCCCGGCGGCACGACCAGCGCGCAGGACGGCAAGGGCAACGAGAAGGTCCCCACGGGTCGCATCTCGGTGTCCGACAAGAAGTCGTTCGACGAGAGCTCGCTCACGCCCGACGCGGTGCTGCGCAAGATCATGAGCGCGTACATGGCCGGCCTCAAGCGCTGCCACAAGGACCTGCTCAAGACCGACCCGACGGCGCGCGGCAAGGTGAAGCTCAACTTCACCGTCAACGAGAGCGGCCGCACCGTGAGCCCCAACGCGAGCGGCTTCAACTCGAGCCTCGACGGCTGCATCGAGGGGCTCATGTCGAACTGGCGCTTCGACGTGCCCAAGGACTCCGACGGCGAGGCGACCGAGGCGTCGTTCGAGATCGCGCTCCAGCTCGTCCCCGAGTGATCACCCGACGGTGATCACATCGACGGTTCGTTCTCGCCCGGGCCGACGTTGCACGCGTCGACCGGGTGGCGCTGCTCCTCGGGGCACTTGTCGGCCGGGACGACCTCACGCTCTTGCGGATCCGTCTCGGTGACGCCCGGCGAGATGCAGCACGTCACCTCCTGAGGCACGTCCTCGGCGGGCGGGGCCTCGGGACCCTTCTTGGCCGGGCCGCTGCAGGCGAGGAGACCGACGGAGAACGCGAAGGCGAGCAGGATTCTCATGGCGAGATTGCGCCACGAGTCCGCGCTCCGTGCAACCCGGGCCCGTACAATGGGCACGATGAGCGCGGCCGGCGACGTCATCGGGCCGTACCGGCTGCTCGAGCCGATCGGCCGGGGCGCGATGGGCGAGGTGTGGCGCGCGCGAGACGAGCGGCTCGACCGGCTTGTCGCCGTGAAGCTCCTGCCGCCGGACGTCGCCGGCGACCCCGAGCGGCGCGCGCGCATGCTGCGCGAGGCGAAGGCCGCGGCGGCGGTGCCGCACGGCAACGTGGTGACGCTCTACGACATCGTGCAGGCGGAGGGGCGCGACGTGCTCGTGATGGAGCTCGTCGAGGGGCACACGGTGGCGGAGCTCCTGCGGCGCGAGGGGCCGCCGCCGCTCGAGCGCGGGCTCGGCTGGCTCGTCGCCGTGGCGGATGCGCTGAAGACGGCGCACGCGCGCGGGATCCTGCACCGCGACATCAAGGCGGCGAACGTGATGGTGACGCGCGAGGGGCAGGTGAAGGTGCTCGACTTCGGGCTGGCGCGGCTGGCGGAGACGCCGGCGGAGGCGTCGCGCTCGGCGTGGGCGCCGCGGGTGCCGACGGATGCGTCGCTGGCGGAGACGGTCGCGGAGACGGTCGCGGAGCAGCGGGACGTCGCGCTCGACGAGACGATCGAGAGCGAGCCCGGGGCGATGACGCGCCCCGGATCGGGCACGGGCACGGGCACGGGCACGGGCACGGGGAGCAGCGCGCAGTACGTGACGCGGGCGGGGACGCTGCTCGGCACGCCGATGTACATGGCGCCCGAGCAGATCGCCGGCGAGGCGCCCGACGAGCGCACCGAGGTGTTCTCGGTCGGCGTGCTCGCGCACGAGATCGTCGCCGGCAAGCCGCCGTTCAAGGCGCGCACCGTCGACGAGCTGTTCGCGGAGATCGCGCGCGGCGACGCGCCGAAGCTCGAGGATCCGGTGCCGGCGCAGGTGTCGGCGCTGGTCGCGCGGGCCATGGCCCACGATCGCGACGCGCGCGTGCCGACGATGGCGGCGCTGCACCAGGCGCTGCTCGCGACGCGCGACGAGCTCTTCGGCAAGCGAGTGAGCCGCTGGCCGCTCTACGCCGCGGCGGCGCTCGTCCTGTCGCTGTTCCTCGCCGCCGGCGTCTGGTGGTGGCGCCAGCCGCCGCCCGCGCGCAAGGGCGATCCGTACGTCGCCCGCGCGCTCGACGAGTACGACGTGTTCTACGGCGACAAGGCGCTCTCGTCCTTGCGCGCCGGGCTGCGCGCCGATCCGACGCATCCGCGCGCGCCCGCGTGACGACGTCGGCGCGATCCGCGTCGGTGCCGCCGAACAGCACCAGGTACGCGAGCGCGCGCGCTCGTCGACCGGCTGCCGGCGGGCAAGGACCAGGCGCTCCTGCGCGCGGTGATCGCGCTCGACGAGCGCGATCACCGCGCGCAGGAGCGCC
>JAIOII010001546.1 GCA_019912685.1 Kofleriaceae bacterium | reverse complement strand
GTACGCCGGCGTGCCGACGAGCCCCGCGGTGCGCGTCGCCGCCAGGTCGGCGCGGCGCTCGTCGTCGAGCTCGGCGAGCGCCGGCTCGTCGGCGAACGCGAGCCCGAAGTCGGACACGACGACGCGGCCGTCGTCGCTCACCAGCACGTTGTCGGGCTTGAAGTCGCGGTGGATGACGCCGGCGCGATGCGCGGCGGCGAGCCCGCGCCCGGCGAGGGCGAACGTCGCGAGGATCGCGCGCCACGAGCGCGGCGTCGCGAGCCACTCGGCGAGCGTCCGGCCGGGCACGTACTCCATGGCGATGAACAGGTCGTCGCCGTGATCGCCGACGTCGAACACGGTGACGACGTTGGGATGGACGAGGCGCGCGATCGCCTGCCCCTCGCGCAGGAGGCGCTCGCGGCTCGCGCGCAGCTCCGGGCGCAGGAGCTTGATCGCGATCCGCCGGTCGAGCTCGGGATCGCGCGCGAGGTAGACCACGCCCATGCCGCCCTGGCCGAGCGGCCGGTCGACGACGTAGCGCCCGATGCGTCCGTCGATCGCGACGACGTGGTCGCCCTCGGTCACGGGGCGATTGTACTGCGCGCGCTCAGCGAAGGAGCGCTTCGGCGGCCGCCGTGACCTCGGCGAGCCGGGCCTCGAGCTCGCGCCGGCGCAGGTCGGGTAAACCGGGCTGCAGATCGGGATGGAGCGCGCGCGCGAGGCGGCGGTACGCGCGCTTCACCGTGTCGCGATCCGACCGTTCGGAGAGCCCGAGCGTGCGCAGCGCCGCCATGTGGCGGCTGTCGACCGGCGCGCGGTGCGGTCCGCTGTCGCTGGCCGCCGCGCCCACGCCCGCGATCTGGAGCGCGCCGACCTGCCGCAGGAAGTGGAGGAAGCACAGGAGCCGGAAGCGCGGCGTGCGCGCGAGCGGCCAGATCTGATCGAGCCGCCGCGATGACGCAGCCGCGCCGCAGCACGAGCACCTCCGGCCGCTGCCACGCCGCATGCACGGTCAGCACGCCGGTCGCACCGCTCTTCCCGAGCCGGTACGCCATCCTCACGAACTCACCAGCGCCGAGCGACTGGCGATATCCAGGATTCCCCAGGGTCACCCCTCGATGTAGGGGCGGGGCGGAGAAGCGGGCAACTTTTGGGACTGATGCCTGTAAGGCGTCGTGCCCGGCATCAGGCCTCAGGTCCCTGAAGAAGAAGGCCTCAGAGGAGGGGCTAAGTGACGCGGGCTGATCTGGGCTGAGGCCTGAAGCCTTCCTTGCGTAAAGGGCGCCTCAGCTCTCAGACCTCTCGGCTCACATGAAGCCGGCCTTGCGGCGCTCGTTGATGTACTCGGTCACCGTGTCCTTCACGTCCTCGCGGAACTCCACGATGCCCGCCGCGATCTCGCGCAGCGCCGTGACGGCCGGCTTGTTGTCGCAGTCGACCAGCGGCGTGGCGCCCCGGGCGATCTGACGAGCCCGCTCGGCGGCCAGGACGACCAGCGCGAAGCGGTTGGGGACCTTCTCGAGGCAGTCTTCGACGGTAACGCGCGCCATGGGGGGCGCAGATACTACCCCGCTCCCGGTCCCTGTCAACTGCAATGGTCCGCGACCTTGCCGTCGACGCCGGCACCGACTACGCTGGTATTTCGCCGGGTTCGGTTGCAGATGCGACGCCGGCCACCCCATGCCGAGGCCCCCCACCAACCCCGCCGCGACGCGTGGCCCGATCCAGGTCGAGCTGGACTGGGATGCCCTCGAGGTTGCGGTCGAGCGGAACGCGAACGACACCGAGAGCTTTCTCGAGCTCACCACGGGCAAGGTCGTCACCATCGCCGCCGGTGAGGTCGAGGCGGCCGCGCGCCGCCAGCAGATCACGTCGAACCTCCGCGACTACCTGCGCGTCGAGCCCGCGTCGTCGCGCGAGCAGTACCGCTGGATGGAGAAGTTCGTCGGCTCGGTGAGCGACGAGACCTTGCGCGATCGCCTCATCATGTCGATCGACGGCAAGGGCGCGTTCCGCCGCTTCAAGGACGTGCTCCTCGGTTATCCCGCCGAGCGCGAGCGCTGGTTCAGCTACCGCGCCGATCTCCTGCACTGGCACATCCACAACTGGCTCCTCGCGCACGAGATCGAGTCGACGGTGCCGGCGCCGTGGGGCGAGGTGTCGCCGCCGCCCGAGCTGCCGATCGTCCCCGGCAAGCCGGTCGTGCACGGCGCCGAGGCGCCGGGTGAGGCGCTGCGTCGCCAGGCGCGCGAGCTCATCGACGGCATCCCCGCGATCGATCTGCCGAGCGCGCTCGCGTTCCTCGAGTTCCTGAAGCAGCGCGGCGCCGACGCGATGGGCCGCCACCGCGCCGAGGACGACGACGCGTCGACCGCCGACACGAGCGATCCGCGCCGCGCCGCGAGCTGACCCGGTCGCTCGATCAACGGTTCAGCCACCAGATCGCGGCGTTCAGGTACGTCGCGAACCCGACCCACGCGAGGTAGGGCGCGAGCAGCCAGCTCGCGAGCCGCGCCACGCGCGCCATCGCGATCATCGTCGCGACGATCGCGGCGAGGAGCGCGCCGATGATGACGAGCCCGCCGCCGAACGACGGGATGCCGAAGAACACCGGCGTCCACGCCGCGTTCAGCACGAGCTGCACGGCGAACCACGCGAGGGCGCGCGAGCGTGCGCCGGCGCGCGGTGCGCTCCACACGAGCCACCCCGCGATGCCCATCAGCGTGTAGAGCGTGATCCAGACCGGCGCGAACACCCAGCCCGGCGGCGCCAGCGGCGGGCGCTCGATCGTCGCGTAGAGCTCCGAGTCGGTCGCGCCCGCGCCGAGCGCGCCCGCGAGCTGGCACACCGCGACGAAGCCGACGAGGACGAGAAACGCCCTCGGCGACGACGCGAGACGGCGCGAATGCTGTTCGACGGTCGTGGCTTCCATGCGGCGCTTCGATGCACGCCGCGGGCCGCGTGTTACGCCGCCTCAGCGGCGCTTCGCCGGCGTCGGCGGCGTCCAGATCCAGCCGTCCTCGGCGAACGGGCCGGCGTCGCCGCCGGGCATCTGCCAGCCGTCGCGCGTCCACAGGTACGCCGTGTACGCGTCGATCACGGCGTCGAAGCAGTGGTCGTTGCGGAGGACGTCCTCGCGCGCCAGCCGGCTCGACGGCGCGAACTCGAGATCGTCGAGCGCCTCGATGATCTCGGCGCGCGTCTCCCACGGATCGGCGTCGCGCTTGTAGCCGCGCGCGCGCCGACGGTCGAAGAGCGCGGCGATGGTCGCGGCCGGCGAGACCTCGATGAGGTTCTGGTTCAGCGCGAACCCGGCGCGGAGGAGGCGGCGGCGCAGGTGCACCGCGCGATGGGCGATGAGCCCGACGGACCCGCCGACCGACGACGGCGGCAGGAGCCCGTGCTCGTAGCAGACGACGAGCTCGGTGCAGCGGTGGGCGTACGGCTGGATGCGGAGCCGCGGGCGCGCCGGCGTGCGCGTCACGCTGTGGCCACCGACGACGTCGGCGGCGACCGCCGTGTCCTCGGTGAGCGCGCGCCCGTCGCTGCGCAGCCACACGACCGCCGGATCGACGCACGCCTCGACGCCCGGGCACACCGCGAGCGTGCATCGCCCGCAGGCCGGGCTGGTGAGCGGCGCGTCGATCGCGACCACGACGTCGTCGCCCAGACCCTCGACGAACCCGAGCAGGGTGTCGTCGACCCACGGCTCGCCGCGATGGCGGGTCTCGACGGCCTGCACCCACGCACGGCCGTCCTGGCCGCGCCGGATCTGGGCGACCGCCGTGGTCTTGCCACGGGCCCCTCCGAGGTCGACCCCCACGAAGGTCGTGAAACGACGGGTCACTGGATCGGTTCTAGCACGGACCCTGGCCGGGACGGTGGGAGGACCGGGGATCACACAGTTGGCGCGTCACGCCGGGTGACAAAGTCCGGCCGGCAGGTGTAAGCAACGTTCCCCCGCGCCGTTCTTCGCGGGTGTCCCCGTCCATGGCGGTCGACCGCGTCGCTACGTTTCGCAGCTTCATCGCGAAGAAGCCGGATGACCCGTTCCCCCGGTACGGCCTCGCCATGGAGCTGCGCACGCGCGGGGATCTCGAGGGCTCGGCGGCGGCGTTCGACGAGCTCATCGCCGCGTTTCCGGACTACGTCCCGAGCTACCTCATGTCGGGCGGTGTCCTCTCCGAGCTCGGCCGGCGTGACGACGCGATCGCGCGTTACCGGCGAGGCATCGAGGTCGCGGCCCGGAAGGGCGACCTGCATGCCAAGGGTGAGCTCGAGTCGGCTCTGGCGTCGCTGGAGGAGTCCGCGTCCTAGAGCACCAGGTTTCCCGGCGGCCGTCCGGCTGTCGGCGCGCGGCCAACCGCGCACATCTAGCGAAGGAGACACGTATGAAGAAGCTTGCGATTCTGGTCGTTGCGTGCGCGCTGGCCGTCGGCGCTGCCGCGTGTGGCAAGAAGAAGGACACCTCGACGCCGGCCACCACCGGCGAGACCGGCGAGACCGGCACGGGTGACATGGGCTCGACCGGCGGCGACGCCTACGGCGGCGACGCCTATGGAGCTCCGGCCGATCCGTGCGCGGGTGACGAAGCCAACCCGTGCGGCGGCTGATCGCGATCTGCTAGTCGTGCCCGTGCCCGTGCCCATGCCCGATCCGGAGAACCGAGATCGGGCACGGGCACGGGCGCGTTGATATCGCCGGGGTGGAGAAACGGTAGACTCGGGGGTCTCAAAAGCCCCTTCCCTCACGGGAGTGTCGGTTCGAGTCCGACCCCCGGCACTCGGCTCGGTAGCTCGAGCACGAACGCCGCGCCCTGACCGGGCAGGCTATCGCAGTGGATCGTGCCGCCGTGCGCGATCGCGATCTGGCGGGCGATGTAGAGGCCCATGCCGAGCCCGCCGAGATGGCGCGTCGTGACGGCGCGCTCGAACTGACCGAAGACCCGCTCGACGTCCTCGGGTGCGATGCCACCGCCGTGATCGCGCACGGTCACGAGCACGAGCTCGCCGCGCCGGACCGCGTCGACCTCGACCGGTCCGTGCGGCGCGTACTTGATCGCGTTGCCGAGCAGGTTCGACAGGATCTGCTCGATGCGCAGGCGGTCCCAAACGCCCACGATCGGCTCGTGGGCGGCGACGGCGAGGGCGCAGCCGGCGCGCGTCGCCGCCTCGCGGAAGCGATCCGCGACCTCGGTCACCGCGTCGCGGAGATCGAACATGTCGACCTGCAGCGTCAGCCGGCCGCTCGTGATGCGGGAGACGTCGAGCATGCCGTCGACGAGGCTCACCAGGCGATCGGCCTGGCGGATCGCCGACTCGAGCATGCCGCAGGTGTCGGCGTCGCACGCTTCGCGCTCGAGCGCCTCGGCCAGGGTGTCGAGGCGCAGCTGCAGCGTCATGAGCGGCGTGCGCAGCTCGTGCGAGGCGATCGACAGGAACTCGTCGCGCGCGTGGACCGCCGCGTGGGCCGCCTCGGCGACCTGGCGCTGGTGCTCGAGGCGCACCGCCGCCATCTCGAGCTCGCGCTCGCGGCGATCCGCGGTGCGCAGCGCCGCCGCTTGCTCGGCGATGCGGCGGTCCTTGCGGAACAGGTCGAGGAAGATGGCGACCTTGCCGCGCAAGATGGCGGCGTCGAGAGGCTTGGCCATGTAGTCGACCGCGCCCACCGAGTAGCCGCGGTAGATGAGCTCGCGATCGGAGCCGGCGGCGGTGAGCATGATGATCGGCGTGTGCTTCGAGCGCTCGCGCTGCTTGATCATCGCGGCGACCTCGAAGCCGTCGATGTCGGGGAGGTGGACGTCGAGCAGGATGAGCGCGAAGTCGCGCTCGAGCACGCGGCGGAGCGCCTCGCCGCCGGTCGACGCGGTCACGACCTGGCAGCCGGCGCCGTCGAGCACCGTCGAGATCGCGAACAGGTCCTGCGCGCGATCGTCGACGACCAGGATGGCGTCGGCGTCACCTGCCATCGCGCTCGAGGCGGTCGAGCGCGGTGCGTAAGGCCTCGCGCGCGACCGGCTTGTCCAGGTGGCGGTGCGTGCCGAGGAACGCGCGTTCGTCCTCCGTCACGTTTCCGCCGGCCAGGAACACGATGCGGTCGGCGAGGCGCGGGCGGCTGGTGCGGAGGCGATCGTAGAGCTCCCGGCCGTGCAGGCTCCGCATGTGGAGGTCGCAGAGCACGGCGTCGTAGTCGGCGGTGGACAGCAGCTCCATGGCCTTGGGCGCGCTCGTCGACACCGTGACGTCGTGATCGGCGCCGAGCGCGCCGCGCACGGTCTCCGCCATCGCGGGATCGTCCGCGACGAGCAAGACTCGCGGGCGTCGGAAGCCAGGGTGCGTCTGGCTGCGGGTCGCGGGAGGCAGGAGGACGCGAAACGTGGTGCCTTCGCCGAGCGCGCTCTCGACCTGGATCTCGCCGCCGAGGGAGCGCACGATCCCGTGGCTGATCGACAGGCCGAGCCCGGTCCCGTCGCCGACCGCCTTGGTGGTGAAGAACGGCTCGAAGATGTGGGGCAGGTGGTGCGGCGCGATGCCGGCGCCCGTGTCGCTGATCTCGACGACGGCCCGGCCCTCCGCGTCGGTGGAGGTCGACACGCGGATGTGGTGCGCGTCGGCCTTGCCCTCGGGCAGGGCCTGCACCGCGTTGGTGAGCAGGTTGAGGAACACCTGGGCGAGGCGGCCCTCGTCGGCGAAGACGTACGGGACGCCACGATCGATGCGCGTGAGCTGCGCGCGGTGGCGGAGATCGTGATCGATGAGCGCGATCGCGGCCTGGAGCGGCGCGCGGACGTCGAGCGCGTCGTGCGGGCGATCGTCGACACGCGAGAAGGTGCGGATGCCGCGCGTGATGTCGCGGATGCGCTCGGCGCCCTCGAGGGCGCTGGTGAGGAGCTCGCCCACGCGCTCGGCGCGCGACGTGTCGCCACCCTTGGCCACGGACGGCAGGAGCCGGAGCGCCTGGTTGATGTGCAGGAGGACGTACGTGAGCGGGTTGTTGATCTCGTGCACGACGCCGGCCGCCAGCGTGCCGAGCGCCGCCATGCGCTCGGCCTGCGCCATGCGCGCGGGCTCGGCCCTGCGCTGCCGGACGGCGATGACCTCCTCGACCGCCTTGGCCAGGGTCGCGGCGCTGCACGGCTTGGTGAGGAAGAGATCGGCGTCGACCGCGGCCGCGGCGGCGCTGCGCGACGCGGAGAGCGCCACGACGGGCACGTCGGCGAGCTCCGGATCGCGTCGCTGCTCGAGGCGGAACTGCCAGCCGTCCATGACCGGCATCATGAGATCGAGCACGACGACGTCGGGCCGGACCTCGCGCATGCGCTCGAGGGCCTCGCGACCGTCCTCGACGGCGGTCACGTCCAGCCCGTGCGTGGCCAGAGCTTCGCCGATGGCCTCGCGAAGCTCGGCGTCGTCCTCGACGAGAAGGACGCGGCGCGTCTCGGCGGCGTTGTGCTGCATCATGCGTCGTGATCTGCTTTCGAGAGCAAGGTGCTCCAGTAAGCACTCTAGCGTCACCGACAGCCGCGGTCACGGTGCTCGTGAGTTGGTAAGTTGAGCTACTCGCGTTGATCGTGCCGACGACGGCGGCGCTGTGCTCGGGCGACCACCGGGGCAGGAGCGCACACCTCGTCCTTCGCAGGTTCTGCGCGCGCGTCGCGACGAGGAGCACGTCTCTCGTCGAGAAACACGCTCCTCGTCGGCGCGCGCTCCCGGCCGCGGAACGATCGTCGCCCGCATGTGCGCCTCACCGAGCGGTGGCGCGCCGCGTGCACTCGTTTCGGCCGGGAGGATCTGTGCCTGATCGAGCAAACACATTGTCCGACACTGCCCCTGTCGCGGACGTCGTCAATGCGGCGCCCGGCCTCATGTGCCTGCTCGATGACGAGGGCCGCTGCACGGCGGTGAGCGCCGAGCTTGCGGCGCTGTTCGGGATCCCGGCGCGAGATCTGGTCGGCCGACCCTGGGATCGCCTCGTCGATGGTGACGAGGTCCGCCGGCCCGACGGGACGACGCGCTGGATCGAGGTGACCTCGGCGCCCGTCTCCGGCGGCGCGCGCCTGTGCGCGGTGAAGGACGTCACCGCCCAGCGCCACGTCCGTGAGACGGACACCCGCCTGCGCCGCGTCCTCGCGCACGCGCCGCTGCTCCTGTTCGCGCTGGACGAGGAGGGTCGCTTCACGGCGATCGAGGGCCGCGACCCCGAGGGCCTGTCGCAGGCGCTCTCGCCCGCCGGCACCGGTGTCATCGGCCGATCGGTGTTCGACGTGTGGGCGGAGATCGAGGACGTCGTCGGCTCGTGCCGGCGCGCGCTCGCCGGCGCCGAGCAGGCGTCCAGCTTCACCTGGCACGGCCACCACGTCGACGCGAGCTTCGAGCCGATCCGGGACGGGCAGGGCCGGGTGATCGGGCTGGTCGGCGTGATGCTCGACGTCACCGGTCAGAAGCAGCTCGATCTGGCGATCCAGCGCTGGGAGGCGCGCATGGTCGAGTCGGAGCGCCTGGCCGTGCTCGGCTCGCTCGCCGGCGGCATCGCCCACCAGATCAACGACGCCCTCACCGCGACGCGCCTGAGCCTCGGCCGCCTCATCAGCTTCGAGCTGGCGCAGACCCCGATCACGCCGGTGCGCCAGCACCGCATCGAGCTGCTCCAGGACGCGCGCGAGGGCGTGTCCCGCGTGGAGCACATCACGCGCGAGCTACGCACGTTCTCGCAGTCGGAGTCGGATCTGAGCGCGACCGGTCCGGTCGATCTGCGCTCGATCGTCGACGCCGCGGTGAACCTCGCCGCGCACGAGATCCGGCACAGCGCGCGCCTCGAGTGCGATCTGCGCGGGCTGCCACCCGTCGTCGGCGGCGAGCAGGCGCTGCGCCAGGTCTTCCTCAACCTCCTCATCAACGCGATCCAGGCGATGCCCGAGGGCACGGCCGATCGCAACACCATCCGCGTGTCGTGCTGGACCGACGAGCTCGGCAACGCGCTCGTCGAGGTCGCCGATACCGGGAAGGGCATCTCGCCGCAGGACCTCGGGCGCATCTTCGAGCCGTTCTTCACGACCAAGCCTCCTGGCGAAGGGCTCGGCCTGGGCCTGTCGGTGTGCCGCGACATCGTCAACGGGCTCGGCGGTCACATCTCCGCCGAGAGCGCGCCGGGTCGCGGCACGGTCGTGCGCGTGGTACTGCCCCCGGCGCCGCCCGCCGAGGAGACCATGGCCAAGCCGCGGGCGCAGGCCGGCAGCGAGCGCCGGCGCATCCTCATCGTCGACGACGATCGACCGGTCGCGGCCGCGGTCGCGCTCGAGCTCGAGGATCACGACGTCGTGGTGGCGGGCAGCGGGCGCGAGGCCTTCGAGATCCTGCGCCGCGATCCCGCCTTCGACGTCGTCCTGTGCGACGTGATGATGCCGGAGCTCTCCGGGGTCGACCTCTACAACTGGCTGCGGCCGATCGAGCCGCAGATGCTCGAGCGCTTCGTGTTCATGACCGGCGGCGCGTTCACGGCGCGCGCGGAGCAGTTCCTCCGCGATATCCCGAATCCCCGGCTCGACAAGCCATTCCACCCCGATGACCTGCGCCGCGTGATCGCCAGCGTGGCGCCGGCGATCCGGACCGATCCGTCGATCTCGATCCGGACGCGGCCGCCGTCCGTCACCGACCACGACGACCGGGCCCCGCACTGACGCGGCCGGCGTCGATCCGGGCGTCGGTGAGGTAGATCACGAGCCCCGGGAGCGGGTTTTCGTTGCGTCGCGTACGGATGCGGCGAGAAAATCAGCCGGATGAGGCTCGTTCGCCCGCTGATCGCCACGTGGCTCGTGACCGCGGCGTGCGCCAGCGGCACGGAGAACACGGGCGACGACGTGGACGCGACGGTGCGCACCGACGCGGCCGACACGGACGCGCCGGCGCCCGACGCGTCGGCGCCCGACGCGCAGGTTCCCGACGCGCAGGAGATCGATGCTGCGTCGGTCGACGCCGCCGTCCCCGACGCGCAGGTGACCGACGCGATGGTGACCGATGCGATGGTGACTGACGCGGCGATCGACGCGGGCTGCACGACGATGGTGCTCCAGCGCCTCACCAACCCCGCCTTCGATCTGACGCCGATGGGCACCGGCTGGATGCAGACGCCGTACGACGCGCAGTCGCCGCTCGTCACCGACGAGGACGGCATCGTCGAGCACACGGCGCCGTACAAGGCGTGGCTCGGAGGTTGGCCGTTCGTCACGAACGAGGTCCTCTTCCAGGACGTCACGATCCCCGCCGGGGCGACGCTGCTCACCCTGCGCGGCCAGTACGCGGTCGGCACGGACGAGACCGGCACCGGCGTGTACGACACCTGCAACGTCGAGCTTCTCACCACCGGAGGCGCGCTGCTCCAGAGCGTCATGTCGCTCTCGAACCGCACCTCGGCGGCGGCCTGGACCCCGTTCCAGTTCACGTTCTCCAGCCCTCACGGCGGGCAGACCGTCCGTCTCAACTTCCGCAGCAGCACGGATCTCTCACTTGCCACCGCATTTTGGTTCGACTCGCTCGCGCTCGAAGCTACTGTTTGCCAGTGAGGATCTGGATCGCACTCGGGCTCTGTGGCGTGCTCGCGTGCTCGCGGGCCGAGAACGAGTCGGCCGGCAGGCGCACGCCGGTGGCGCCGCCGCCCGTCGAGGTCGACGTCCCGGCGGACACCAGGATCGAGGTCACGGTGGACGGGGCGGCGCGGCCGGCGATCGACGCCAGGGCGCTGTCGGCGCGCGCGCCCGACTACCGCGACGAGGAGCGCCGGGCGTGGAAGCTGACCGGCCTCGTGCCCGAGCTCGATCGCGTCGGCGCGTCGATCGAGGCGCGCGGCACGAACGGCGTCAGCGTGCGCCTCGAGCGGCAGGCGAACGCCGCGCTCGAGCCCGTCCTGTTCCTCACGCGGCGCGGCGAGCTCGTCGCCACGATGGTCGACCCGGCGCAGCCGTTCCCCGACTACCACGGCCAGGGCGGCCGCCTGCGCCGTCCCGGCGACACGATGCCGCACGTCTCGCCCGTGCTCGCGCTGGTCGTGCGCACGCAGCCGTGAGGTCGGGCCGCGGGCCTGATGATTCAACACATCTCGACCGCCGCTGCCGTCGAGGAGAGGGCCGTGGTCAGGCGGAACGCCGCGTCGTCGAACGGCCCTTCGGAGCACCGCGTCCCCCGCGACGTCCTCCACGACGCCAGCGCCGCGCGCAGCCGCGCTTCGAACGTGGTCGCCGGAGCACCGGCGCTGT
>JAIOII010001545.1 GCA_019912685.1 Kofleriaceae bacterium | reverse complement strand
CGCGCGCCGGCGGCCGCCGGGCCCCGTCGATCACGAGCGCGCACACGTCCGGCCACTCCTCGGCGACGACCCGCAGGAGCTCGTAACCCGTGGCGGTCGGCATCTCGGCGTCGCCGACGACGAGCTCGACCGTGACCCGCGCATCGTCGAGCAGCCAGAACAGCTCGAGCGGCGTGGTCACGACCACCGGGCAGTGCCCCAGCCGGCGGGCGAGCCGCACGACGGTGCGGGCCATGCTGGTGCCGGCGGCGACGGCGAGCCGCGGTCGGGGCCCAGGGGCATGGTCCTCCAGCCACGTGAAGAGGGCCGGCAGGGTCAGTGGATCGGTCATCGTCGTCCCCATCGGATCCATCGACGAGCAAGCCTCACGCGCAGCGATCCGACCGTGGGCCAACACACCGAACGGCAGGCGCCTCCGCGAGATCACGTGCGCGCGTGAACGTCCGCGGCGGCGGGAGCGC
The DNA here is from genome assembly GCA_019912685.1 of Kofleriaceae bacterium. Classification (GTDB taxonomy): domain Bacteria; phylum Myxococcota_A; class Polyangia; order Haliangiales; family Haliangiaceae; genus UBA2376. Next base: position 4,802 of record JAIOII010001545.1, on the reverse strand, counting down.
GCAGACGCTGCGCGCCATCGTCGACGGGAAGCATCGCGTGCGCGTACATGTCGTCGATGATCGCCTGGTACCGGGCGTGGATCGCGTCGCGCCTCAGCTTGAGGCTCGGCGTCATGAGGCCGGCGTCGATCGTGAAGTCGTCGACGAGGAGGGCGACGTCGCCGGGCCATGCGTACGCCGGGATGTCGCTGCACGTTCGCTGCACCTCGTCGCGCAGGAGCTGGCGCACGCGCTCGTCCTCGCCGAGGTGGTCGTCCGCCGGGGTGTACCCGTGCTCGGAGGCCCAGCGCTTCACGGCGGCGACGTCGAGCACGATCAGCGCGACGTTGAACGGCCGGTTGGCGCCGGTGACGAGGACGTTCGCGACATACGGCGATCGCGCGATGGTCTGCTCGATCTCGGTGGGCATGACGTACTTGCCGTTCTCGAGCTTGTACTGCTCCTTCAGTCGCCCGGTGACGTGGAGGTAGCCGTCCTCGTCCAGGTAGCCGAGATCACCGGTGCGGAAGCCGCCGTCCGTCGTGAGCGTGCGCGCCGTCTCCTCGGCGCGGCCGTGGTAACCGCGCATCACGTTCGGTCCGTGCACGATGATCTCGCCGCTGCCCGGCGTCTCCGACGTGTTCCGGGCGATGGTGACCGTCACGCCGGGGATCGGCTGGCCGACGCTCGCGAACCGGCGCGCGCCCGGTCGGTTGGTCGTGACCACGGGTGACGTCTCGGTCAGCCCGTAGCCCTCGTACACCGGGATCCCGAGCGCGTCGATCAGCTCGGCCGCGGCCGGTGACAGCGCCGCGCTCGCGCTGATCGCGTACCGGAGGCGGCCGCCGAGCAGCGCGCGGATCCGGCGGAAGAGCAGCCGATCGGCGAGCCAGTGCTCGATCCGGGCGAGGAGGCCGAGGCGCTGGCCGTTGCGCAGCGCGGTCGCGTGGCGAACGCCGCGCTCGAACAGCGCGCGGATGAACGCGGGCTTGCGGCGCATCTCGCCCTCGACGCGCGCGTACAGCCGGTGGAAGACGCGCGGGACGGCGACCAGGATCGTCGGCCGGACCTCGAGCAGGTTGGCCATCAGCCGGTCGAGGCGATCGTTGAGCGCAGAAGATGCACCCATGCTGAGCAAGATGTGCAGCTCGACGACCTGGCCGTAGACGTGGGCCCACGGCAGGAACGACAGGCTGCGATCGCTCGGCGCGATCGGGAACACCGACGTGGCCGCCGCGACGTTGGACGCCAGGTTGCGGTGGCTGAGCACGACGCCCTTGGGCTTCCCGGTTGTGCCCGACGTGTACACCAGCCCGGCGGTGTCCTCGGGCGACGGCCGGCGTGACGCGATCGGATGCTCGCGGCCGTTCTCGAGGAGTTGCGCGTACGTGAGCGCCGCGCCGGGCTCGGCGTCGATGGTCACGACATGGCGGAGCCGGGGCAGGTCCGCGCCCGATCGCTCGATCGTCGCCGCGATCGCGGGGCTCGACGCGAAGACCACGACGGCGCCGCTGTCGGCGAGGGTGTAGCGCCAGTCCTCGGCGCGCTGTTGCTCGTACATCGGCACGAAGATCGCGCCGAGGCCGTAGGTCGCGTACGCCGCGACCGCCCAGGCGACGCGATTCGCGGCGATGATCGCGATGACGTCTCCGGGTCCGACCCCGAGCGCGGCGAGCCCGCCGCGCAGATCGTCGATCTGCTCCTGGAGCTCGCCGTACGTCGTCCAGCGCCATGCGCCGTCGCGCTTCTCGCCGAACAGCGGGCGCTCCGCGAAGTGCCGACAGCTTGCCTCACCGAGCGTGACCAGGTCTTCGTACACGGTCGCCGACATGAAGGTGATTTCGAGCAACGCTCGTGCCAGCTGGTAGCGCGCCGACACGAGGACCGAGGTCGGCACGGCCGATGCTAACGAGGGGGGGCATGCAGGCCCTTCCCACGACGATCCTCGAGCCGGCGCCGCCCGTGCGCTTCGACGGCTACGAGATCGTGCGCCCGCTCGGCGCCGGCGGGATGGCCTGCGTGTACCTCGCGCGCGACGTCGGGCTCGGGCGCCTGGTCGCGCTCAAGATCGGCGCGACGCGCAACAACCCGCGGGCGCGCGCGCGCTTCGCGCTGGAGGCGCGAGCCCTCGGCCGCGTGCAGCACCCCAACGTCATCGCCGCGTTCCATACCGGCGAGATCGGTGGCCTGCCGTACCTCGCGACCGAGTACGTGCCGGGGCGCGCGCTGAACGACCTGCGCAAGCCGCAACGCTGGCGCACCGTGCTGGGGATCGGCGTCGGACTTGCGCGCGCGCTCGAGGCCGTTCACGCCGGCGGGCTCCTGCACCGGGACGTGAAGCCGTCGAACGTCATGATGACGCAGGACGGCACGATCAAGCTGATCGATTTCGGGCTCGCGCGCGCGATCGACGCGCGGATCGACGACGACATCCCCGGCGTCGTCGAGCTCGCCGCCGGCAGCCCCGACGTCCACCTCACCGCTCCCGACTGCATCGTCGGCACGCCGCGCTACCTCGCGCCCGAGCTCTGGTCCGGCGCACCCGCCACGGTCCGCACCGACCTCTACGCCATGGGGCTCGTCCTGCACGAGCTGCTCGCGGGGTCGGTGCCTCACACCGGCCTGCGAGGCAACGAGCTGGTCGCGTTCATGCGCTCGCACGAGGTGCCGCTGCCGCTCGAGCGCATCCATCACGCGCCCGGGCCGCTCGTCGCGCTCGTCGATCGCTGCGTCCGCCGCCGCCCGGGCGAGCGACCCGCGACGGCCGCCGAGGTCTGCGAGGCGCTCGAGGTCATGGCGTTCACGTCGCGACCTGCTTGCCCTGTCGCTCGATCAGCGTCGCCGCATCCCGCAGCTCTTCACTGATCCACTCGATGATGTCGTCGAGGGTCAGGATGCCGGCGAGGCCGCCGTCCCGGCGGACGATCGGCACGCGGCGCACCGCGCGCCGCCGGAGCTTGCCGAGCACCGCCTCGACGTCGTCGTCCTCGTACGCGACGAGGAGGTTCGCGTCCATGACGTCGCCGACCAGGCAGGCCACCGGCTCGCCGCGGGCGAGGGCCCGCATCACCAGATCGCGGTCGGTGACGATGCCGACCGGGCGCGCGACGCCCTCGCGCTCCTCGACGACCACGACCGCGCCGACGTCGTGCTGGCTCATCCGACGCGCCACCTCGACCACGGACTCCTCGCGGCGGGCGGTGACCACGATGCGACTGCAGAGCTCTCCGGCCTTCATGCCCGCGGGTCGTTGCAGAGGTCGCGCCAGATCCGGGGCGCTGGCACGGCGGATGAATCACTCCGTGGGCATGACGACCACGGCCACTCGCACCATCGTGTGCGGCACCGATTTCACCGAGAGCGCACGATTTGCGGCGGAGATCGCCGCGGCGCTCGCGGCGGCCATGAAGGCCGAGCTCCGCCTGGTCCACGTCGACGACACGGCGAACGTCGTGCTCAGCGACGCGGGCTTTCGCGATCGCATCCACGCCGCGGCGCTCGCGGCGCTCGAGGGCGAGAGCGCGCGGCTTCGCGCCGAGCACCGCGTGGTGGTGACGCCGCAGCTCCTCTCCGGCTCGCCGGCCGCCGAGCTCGCGCACTTCGCGCGGGCGGCGAACGCGCTCCTGATCGTCGTCGCCGCCCAGGGACCCACGGCGTCGATCTTCCGGGTCGGCGGCACGGCCGAGCGCGTCGCGCAGGCGGCGCACGTCCCGGTGCTGCTCGTGCGCGAGACGGAGCCGCTGCGCGCGTGGTTGCGCGGTGGCACCCTGGCGGTCGCCGCGATGATCGGCGAGGACGCGGCGAGCGACCGCGCCGTCGAATGGCTGCGCCTCCTGCGCGAGGTCGGCGCCTGCGACGTCCACGCGCTGCAGGCGTACTACGTCGGCGAGGCCGCGCACCGCTATGGCCTCTCGCCGCGCCCCCTGGTCGTCGCCGATCCCGAGATCGAGGAGTACGTGCGGCGCGACATCGCGCGCCGGCTCGCGACCCTGAGCGGCGCCGGGAGCGTCACCTGTCACGCCGTGCTGGCGCTCGGCCGCCTCGCCGACCACCTGATCGATCACCCCGCGGTCCGTGACGCGGGCCTCATCGTCGTGGGCAACCACCGCGCGCGCGGCCTCGCCCGGCTCTCGTCGGTCGCCGCGGGCGTCGTGCACCTCGCGCCGGTCTCCCTCCTCGTGGTCCCCGCCGATGCGCCGTCGGTGGCGGTGGCGCCCTGGCCGACGATCCGTTCGGTCCTCGTCCCCACCGACTTCTCCGAGCATGCGGCGGCGGCGATCCGCCACGCGTTCGGGCTCGTCGCCGCGACCGGCGGGGTGGTCACGCTGCTCCATGTCGTCGAGCGCGGCGCCGAGGGCAACGACGAGGCCGCCCTCGCGGAGCTCCGCACCCTCGTACCGTCGAGCCTGCCGGCAGGCGTGTCCACGTCCGTGCTCGTCGAGCGACACGGCGAGGCGGCGCCCGCGATCCTCGAGGTCGCGGCGCGGATCGGCGCCGACTGCATCGCGATCGCGTCGCACGGGCGCTCAGGGCTGCGCGCCCTGTTCCTGGGATCCGTCGCCAAGGGCGTGATCCAGGGCGCACGCCGGCCGGTTCTCGTCGTGCGCCCGCCGGTCGACGTCTAGGCGCGGGTCACGGCGATGTGGCTCGCGCACGCGTTGACGGTGATCCGGCTGCCCCTGGCGGCGCTGTTCTGGGTGCTCGCGACGCGTCCGCCCTACGCCGCGGCGGTGATCGCGGCCGCGGCGCTCACCGACATGCTCGACGGCCGCGTCGCGCGCCGCGCCTTGCGCCGTGGTGCTGCCGGGCGCGTGGCGGAGGCC
>JAIOII010001544.1 GCA_019912685.1 Kofleriaceae bacterium | reverse complement strand
TTCTCGTTCCGGCGGCGACCGAGGTGCGCGCGCTGGGCACGCCGCGTCGCGTGACCCTCGTCGTCCGCGGGCTGCCCGAGCGGCAGCCGGATCTGCGCGAGCGCGTCGTCGGGCCGCCGATCGGCGCGGCCTTCGACAAGGCGGGCGCGCCGACCAAGGCCGCGCTCGGGTTCGCGCACAAGAACGGCGTCGACTCCGCGTCGCTCGAGAAGGCGGAGGTGCCGGGCAAGAAGGGCCTCTACGTCGTCGCCACGCGCCACGTGCCGGGACGCGCGACCTTCGAGGTGCTGCCCGAGCTCCTCTCCGGGCTCGTCATGGCGATCCCCTGGCCCAAGGCGATGCGCTGGGGCTGGAGCGACTTCAACGCCGCCTTCGTGCGCCCGCTGCACTGGCTGGTCGCGCTCTGGGGCGACGAGGTCGTGCCGGTCAGGTGGGGCGCGGTCACCGCCGGGCGCGCGAGCCGCGGCCATCGCTTCCTCACGCAAGGCGCCGTCGAGATCGCGTCGGCCGAGAGCTATGTCGACGTGCTGCGCGCCGCCCACGTCATCGTCGATCCCGACGAGCGCAGGAGGCTCGTCGCCGCCGAGCTCGGGCGCGTCGAGCGCGAGGTCGCCGCCACCGCGATCCCCGACCCCGGCCTCCTCGACGAGGTGACGAACCTCTGCGAGTACCCGGTCGGCGTCTCCGGCGGCTTCGATCCCTCGTTCCTCGAGGTGCCCGAGGAGGTCCTCGTCACCGCGATGCGCAACCACCAGCGCTACTTCGCGATGCGCGACGCGCGGGGCAAGCTCGCGCCGCAGTTCGTCACGATGTCGGCGACGGTCGTGCGCGACACCGCCGTGGTGCGCGCCGGCAACGAGCGCGTGCTGGCGTCGCGCCTGTCGGACGCGAAGTTCTTCTTCGCCGAGGACCAGAAGAAGGACCTCGACGAGCTGCGCCGGCGCCTCGACGACGTCGTGTTCCAGGCCAAGCTCGGCGCCGCGCGCTCGACCGGCGACAAGGTGCGCCGCATCGAGGGCATCGTGCACGCGCTCGCCGAGCGCGCGACGTTCGACGCGCGCGTCGCGGCGCGCGCGGCCGCGCTGTGCAAGAGCGACCTCCTCACCGGCGTGGTGGGCGAGTTCCCCGAGCTCCAGGGCGTGATGGGCGGCCACTACGTCCGCCGCGCCCTCGGCCGCGATCCGGCGTGGGCCGACGCCGCCGATCGCGTCGGACAGGCGGTCGCCGAGCACTACATGCCGCGCGGCGCGGGCGCCGCCTTGCCGGAGAGCTTCGAGGGCGCGATCGTCGGCATCGCCGATCGCATCGACACGCTGGTCGGCTGCTTCGGCACCGGCCTCGAGCCGACGGGCTCGGCGGATCCGTACGGCCTGCGCCGCGCGGCGAACGCGATCCTCGCGATCAACCTCGACCTCGGCAAGGGCGGCAAGCGCGAGGCGCAGGGCGCGGGCAAGGGCTGGCCGCTCTCGCTCGACACGCTGATCGAGGTCGCGGCCCAGCAGTTCGCGGGCAAGGTCGAGATCACCGACACCGACTGCGGCGAGCTGCACGAGTTCTTCCGCGGCCGCCTGCGCACGCTGCTCGTCGACGAGGGGCTGGCGGCGCTCGACGTCGACGCCGCGCTCGGCGCCGGCTTCGACGACGTGTGCGACGCGCGCCTGCGGGCGCGCGCGCTCGCGGTGGTGCCGGCGGCGGCGCGCGAGGTGTTCAAGCGCATCGCCAACATCCTCGACGACGCCGGCGGCAAGGGCATCGCGATCTCGGGCGAGGTCAAGCCGGCGCTCTTCGCCGAGGACGGCAACGCCGAGTGGAAGCTGTGGAACGCGTTCGGCGCGGTGACCGAGCGGCTGAACGCCGCGATCGCGGCGCAGGAGTACCGCGACATGTTCGCGATCCTCGTCGAGCTGCAGCCGACGGTGGCCGCTTTCTTCGACAAGGGTGGCGTCATGGTCATGGACCCCAAGGAAGACGTGCGCGAGAACCGGCTCTCGCTCCTCTCGCGCATCCTGGCGCCGTTCGCGGCGATCGCGGACTTTCGCGTGGCCGCCGGAGGTGCGTCATGACGAAGTGGGTCTACAGCTTCGGCGGCGGCCAGGCCGACGGCGGCGCCAAGGACAAGATGCTCCTCGGCGGCAAGGGCGCGAACCTCGCCGAGATGACGCGGCTCGGGCTCCCGGTGCCGCCCGGCTTCTCGATCACGACGGCGGTCTGCCGGCACTTCACGGAGACCGGGATGTACCCCGACGGCCTCGAGGCCGAGGTCACCGCGGCGGTCGCGGCGGTGGGCAAGCACACGGGCGCGACGTTGGGCGACGCGAAGGCGCCGCTCCTCGTCAGCGTGCGCTCCGGCGCGCCGGTGTCGATGCCGGGCATGATGGACACGATCCTCAACCTCGGCCTCTCGCCGGCGACGGTCGCCGGCCTCGCCGCCAGGAGCGGCGACGCGCGCTTCGCGTGGGACTGCTACCGCCGCTTCATCGCGATGTACGGCGAGGTCGTGCTCGGCATCGTCCCCGTCGACGAGCACGCCGACTCGGTGTTCGAGCAGCTGCTCCACGACCTGAAGACCGCGCGCGGCACGTCGCGCGACGCCGACCTCTCCGCGCACGACCTCGAGACCCTGTGCGGTCAGTTCAAGAAGGCGATCCAGGACGCGACCGGCCAGCCGTTCCCCGACGATCCGGTGGCGCAGCTCTGGGGCGCGATCGGCGCGGTCATGCGCTCGTGGAACAACCCGCGCGCCGAGGTCTACCGCCGCATGAACGACATCCCGGCCGCGATGGGCACGGCGGTGACGGTGCAGGCGATGGTGTTCGGCAACCTCGGCGAGACGTCGGCGACCGGCGTCTGCTTCACGCGCGACGCGGCGACCGGCGAGAAGGTGCTCTACGGCGAGTACCTCACCAACGCGCAGGGCGAGGACGTCGTCGCCGGCATCCGCACGCCCGAGCCCGTCGCCAGGATGGCCGGGACGCACCCGGCCGCGCACGCCGAGCTCGTCGCCGTCTGCGACAAGCTCGAGGCGCACTTCAAGGACATGCAGGACCTGGAGTTCACCGTCCAGGACAACCGCCTGTACATGCTCCAGGCGCGCACCGGCAAGCGCACCGGCAAGGCGATGGTCAAGATCGCCGTCGACATGGTGCGCGAGGGCCTCATCGACGAGAAGACGGCGATCCTGCGCGTCGATCCGGCGAAGCTCGACGAGATCCTCCACCCGACGATCGACCCCAAGCACCGGCCCGCCTCGGTCGCCAAGGGCCTGCCCGCGTCGCCGGGCGCCGCGATCGGCAAGGTCGTCTTCACCGCGCGCCAGGCGGAGGCGGCGCGCGCCAAGGGCGAGGACACGATCCTCGTGCGCACCGAGACCTCGCCCGAGGACATCCACGGCATGAAGGCCGCGGTCGGCATCCTCACCGCGCGCGGGGGGATGACGTGTGTTGCGGGCGAGACCAAGATCCTGACCGATCGCGGGTTCCAGTCCGCCGAGGAGGCGTTCGCGCACCTGGAGTCCGGTGGCGAGCTGCGCATCCTGTCGGTGGACGCGCGGACGATGCGTCCGGTGTGGCGCGACATCGTCGCCGCCGGACGGCGCGAATCGCCCGCCATCGAGGTCGCGCTCTCGCAGACCGGGCGCGTCGACGCGAACACGCTGCGGCTCACCGAGGATCACAAGCTCTACGTCCTCCGCAACCGTGAGCTGCTGAAGAAGCCGGTGCGTCAGGTTCTCGACGACGAGGACTTCGCGCTCGTGGTCGACGAGATCCCCGCGTTCGGCGAGACGCGCACGTCGCCGGCCCTCGCCTACGTCGCCGGCGCCATCCTCTCGGACGGCTACATCCGGCTCACGCCGACCAAGGGCGCGGTGACGTTCGTCCAGAAGCCGACCGAGGAGAAGGCGGGGTTCATCGCCGCCGTCGAGCGGGCGTTCCTGGAGGCGTTCGGCGTCCCGTTCACGTACGTCCGGGATCGCGAGACCGTCGCCGTGCTGAGGGGGCGCGAGATCCGCGGCTCGGTGCAGGACCGCATCTGCTTCCGTCGCGCTCCGGCCGAGCGCCTCGCGTGGATCCAGGCGCACATCGCGCAGTGGGTGCTGTCGCTCGATCGCACCGCGCTCCAGGCCTTCCTCGCCGGTTACGTCGATGGAGACGGCACGTACGCCGAGGAGTCGAGCGCGGTTCGGCTCCAGATCAGCGTGGCAGCGGCCAAGTTCCCCGTGCTCGAGGGGGTGGCGCTCGCGTGCCTCCGTCTCGGCATCGTTCCGCAGATCACCAGCAACCGCGACAACTACACGCTGCAGATCGCCGAGCACGTCGACGCGATCCTCGCCTACACGCAGCGCGTGCGCCCCGAGATCCCGCCCCGGACGTACGAGTCCCGGTGCCTCGCGATCCGCGGGCTGTTCGACGACATCGCCGATCGCGTCAACTACATGGGGCGCGTGAAGGAGGCGATCAAGCGCAACCTGATGTTCGGGGTCGAGAAGATCCGGCGCGACGTGCTCCCGCTGTGTCCGCCGGATGCCTACCGGCAGCTCGAGGGCGTGCTCGACTCGGCCCTGCGCTCGTATCGCATCAAGCAGGTCAGCGAGCCGTCACCCACGGTGGTCTACAACTTCGAGGTCGACGCGACGGACGAGCTCGACAAGAACTACGTGGCGTTCTCGAGTCGCCTCACCCCCGTGCTCATCAGCAACTCGCATGCCGCCGTCGTGGCGCGCGGCATGGGGACGTGCTGCGTGACCGGGTGCACCGCGCTGCGCGTCGAGGCGGCGCGCGGGTTCGCGACGATCGCGCGCAAGGACGGCGACCTCACGATCAAGGCGGGGCAAATGGTCACGCTCGACGGCTCGACGGGCGAGCTGTTCATCGGCGCCTTGCCGCTCGTGCCGGCGGCGATGTCCGACGAGCTCGGCGAGCTGATGCGCTGGGTCGACGAGCACCGGCGGCTGAAGGTCCGCACCAACGCCGACACGCCGATCGACGCACGCACCGCGCGCGCCTTCGGGGCCGAGGGCATCGGCCTGTGCCGCACCGAGCACATGTTCTTCCAGCCCGACCGCATCCTCGCGGTGCGCGAGATGATCCTCGCCGCCGACGAGCGGGGCCGGCGCGCGGCGCTGGCCAAGATCCTGCCGATGCAGGAGGGCGACTTCGCCGCGATCTTCACCGAGATGGACGGGCTGCCGGTCACGATCCGGCTCCTCGATCCGCCGCTGCACGAGTTCTTGCCCCACACCGACGCCGACATCGCCGCGGTCGCCGCCGACATCGGCAGCACGCCCGACGCCATCGCCGCCAAGGTGAAGGCGCTGACCGAGTCGAACCCGATGCTCGGCCACCGCGGCTGCCGGCTCGCGATCACGTTCCCCGAGATCTACGAGACACAGGCGCAGGCGATCGCGCAGGCGGCGGTCACCGCGGCGAAGGCCGGGGTCTCCGTCCACCCGGAGATCATGATCCCGTTCGTGATCGTGCCCGGCGAGCTCGAGGGCCTGCGCGCGCGCGTCGCGGCGGTCGTCGATCGCGTGCTGGGCGAGGCCGGCCTCGCGATCCCGTACACGATCGGCACGATGATCGAGCTGCCGCGCGCGTGCCTGGTCGCCGGCGAGATCGCGCCGCACGCCGACTTCTTCTCGTTCGGCACCAACGACCTCACGCAGTCGACGCTCGGCCTCTCGCGCGACGACGTGGCGAGCTTCCTGCCGGCCTACCTCGACGCCGAGCTCCTGCCCAAGGACCCGTTCGTCACCCTCGACGCCGGCGGCGTCGGCCAGCTCGTCGAGCTGGCGGTCGGGCGCGGGCGCGCGGCGCGGCCCGCCCTCAAGGTGGGGGTATGCGGGGAGCACGGCGGAGACCCGGCCTCGGTCGCGCACTTCCACCGGTACGGGCTCGACTACGTGTCGTGCTCGCCGTTCCGGGTCCCCATCGCCCGGGTCGCCGCCGCCCGCGCTGCCCTGGAGCAATCATGACCCCGTGCCCGTGCCCGATCCGGGCAACCCACGAGCGCCTCCCTCAGTCCAACGGGATCGCCATGATCTCGCGCGTATCGGCTGTGGCGTGCGTCATATCTGCCGCGGCCTGCACCGCCTCCTCGGAGGACGTGCGCCCGCCCGAGGCGGAGCTGTTCTTCCCGACCGGGCTCGCGATGAGCCCCGACGACCGGGTGCTGTTCGCGCTCTCGGCGAACTCCGACCTCCGCTACGACTCGGGGACGATCAACGCGATCGACGTCGAGCTCGTGCACGCCGCCGTCCTCGCGGCGCGCGGCGGCACCACGGACCCGGCGTGCACGTCCGACCTCGACACCCCGGGCGCGATCGAGTGCGACGAGGCGCCGTTCACGATCGGAGGCGCCGGCGTGCGCGTCGGCAACTTCGCCAGCTCGCTCGCCGTCCAGGACAAGAGCGGCGGCAACCTTCGCCTGCTCGTCCCGGTGCGCGGCGATCCCTCGGTCACGTGGATCGAGTGGGACGCGGCCTCCCGCCAGCTCTCGTGCGGCGGCGGCGCCGGCTTCGAGCTCTGCTCGGACGAGCACCGCCTCACGCGGATGCGCGAGGATGGGGACCTCCCCGAGCTCGCCGACGAGCCGTACGACATCGCCGTCGACTCCGTCGCGGAGGTCGCGGTGGTCACGCACCTCCGCTCCGGCACCGCGACGCTCGTCCACTCGCCGGCCGCCGGGACGCCGGTGCTCGCCGACGCGCTCGGCGGCCTGTTCGCCGGCAACACCAACGCCCTGCCGGGCGCGACCGGGGTCGCCGGCCGGCTCGACGGCGACCGCAACATCTTCTACGTGCAGAGCCGCACCGAGGACCGCATCCAGATGCTCACCGTCGCCCACCAGGACGGGAGCCTGCCGTTCCTCGTGCCGTCGTCGTACTTCTTCCTGAACGGCGTCGGCGGGGCCGGCGGCGCGTCGAGCGACTCGCGCGGCGTCGTGTTCGACGCGACCGGCGATCGCGCGTACATGATCAACCGCTCGCCGCCCTCGCTCATGATCTACGACACCTCGCTCGACCCGTCGGGCGTGCCGTACAACCGGCTGGCGGGCGTGTCGGACGTGTGTCGCGAGGCCTCGAGCCTGGCGGTCGCCGACGGCGGCATCGGCGAGCGCGCGTTCGTGTCGTGCTTCAACTCCGGCGAGGTCTACGTGATCGACCCCCGCGGCGCGAGCTCGGTCGAGAGCGTGATCTCCGTCGGTCGCGCGCCGTTCGCGATGGTGGCCGCGGAGAGCCGCCAGCTGCTCTTCGTCTCCACCTTCCTCGAGGACTCGGTCGCCGTCATCGATCTCGATCCGACCTCCTCGACCTTCTATCGCGTCGTCATGCGCATCGGAGTCCGCTCGTGAGCCGCCGTCGGTCCGTCCTCGCCGTCCTCGGCGTCCTCGTCGCCGCGAGCTGCGGCTCGACCGAGCAGGAGCAGCCTCAGATCCAGAACCTCGATCGCCCGATCGACGCGGCGATCGCGTGCCACGGCAACCTGCGCATCACGGGCGGCGACGGCGCGCAGGCCGGCGATCCGCTCGTCTTCTCGCCGATGCCGCTCGAGGCGTGCCGCCTGCGTACGCTGGAGGCGCCGCCCGACGGCAACCCCGCGCCCGGACAACCCGGACACGTCCCGCCCAACTGGGCGCCGGGGCAGGAGGATCTGCCCGATCAGCCCGAGCTGAGCAAGGGCTCGCGCTGGTACATCTTCGCGCTCCAGTCGGCGTCGGGCACGGTCGCGGTCGCCGAGACCACCACGGGCGTCCAGTCCGACGGCGGCGGCTACAACAACGGCGAGATCAACGTGCGCGACGGCGACCTCCTGGTGCCGGGCAAGAACGCGCTCTCGGTCGGCTCCCTGCCCGTCGCGATCACGGGCGACCCGTCGGGTTGCTTCATGACCACGGCGAACGCGGGCAGCTGCGACCTCTCGGTGCTCGACGTCGACCGCATCATCTCGCGCTCGAGCGACCCGCTGGTGCGCAAGCTCGACGTGACCACGCCGGACGGGATGCCGCTCCTCGCGCGGCCGGCGGCGATGATCGCCGACCAGCGCGACGCCGAGATCGGCGTCGCGTGCCCGCTCGAGCCGCAGGGCCTGCTCTACATCGCGTATCCCAACTGCCACGCGGTCGCGGTCGTCGACGCGGCGACCGGCGGCGTGGTGTCGAGCATCCGCTTCGACGCCGCCGGCAACGCGACCGTCGGCGACGGCAACCTCGTGTGCCCCGCCGAGTGCGGCATGCGCGAGCCGATCGCCGACGGCGGCCGGCCGGTGACGCTCGATCTGGTGCGCGACGACGTGTCGGCGAACCGGCGCCTCGCGATCGGCCTCGACAACCGCCCGGTCGTCACCGTGGTCGACCTCGACGCCACCTACATGCCCACGACCGTCGAGCAGTACGAGCTCGAGGGCGACGTCGGCGTGATCGACGTCGCGATCACCAAGGTGATCAACATGACCGGCACCGCCGGCTGGATCGAGGAGCCGCCGAGCCCGCTGCGCGCGGCGCAGTTCGTCTACGCGGTCGCGAACGACGGCACGGTGCGCGTCGTCGAGACCACGACGCGCGACCACGAGTGCGACACCCAGGTCGATCCCCGCTACACGCGCGTCGTCACCGACGCCCGCGATCTCATCTGCTACCAGCCGGGCCAGGTCGGCACGCCGCCGCGGCGCGCCCTCGCGCGGAGCCCGGGCATCCAGTTCCCGGGCGACGACGCGCCGCTGTCGGTGGTGGTCACCGAGGCCGGCGTGGGCAAGTCGTCGCAGTACCACCCGGCGCCGACCTACCTGGTCGGCCACTTCGCGCTGGTCTCGTCGAGCTTCGGGCTCACCTACGTCGTCAACATCGACGACGACAACTACGCCGACACCGAGAACTCGGCGTACCCGCTCGACAGCCAGCTCGCGCTGGCCATGCCCCACCAGCTCCGCGACGCGCTCACCGTGCGCAGCCAGCAGGGGCCGGGGGCGGGCACCAGCCCGGAGGAGGAAGACGACGACCGGCTGTGCAACTACCCGGGCCCGTTCTCCAATGGCGCGCCGGTCGGCGGCCCGCGCGCCGAGGACGAGCCGGCGATCAACCCGGCGCCCGCGTCGATCGCGACGGTGAAGCTGTTCTCGATGCCGTACGTGCGCCAGCTGGAGTGTCGCGCGGCGAGCGCGAGCGACCTGGACCTCGCGCTCCCCGAGGTGATGTACGCCAACACGGCCGAGGTGCGCGATCAGGTGTTCCCCGACCTGCGCGCGCTCCGCTTCGAGGAGACGTGGTCGTTCCAGTGGGAAGGATCGCTGTCGATCGACAACCCGAGCTCGGCGGTCGACGGACCGGTCGTGCGGTCGGGCAAGGTGACGATCGGCGGCGGCTCGATCAGCGTCCAGGACGCGGCGCACCCGTACTGCGCCGCCGGCATCGAGCCGTACGACTACGTGCAGCTCCGCGGCTGCGATCCGGCGCAGGGCGACCGGCAGTGCGGGCTCGGCGAGACCTGTTACGTCCACCCCGACGCGACGATCGCGACCGGCTCGTGCTTGCCGACCGATCGCGTCGCCCAGCTCGCCGGCGCGTGCCGCGACTTCCTCGTGTCCGTGCGCCGCTACGCCGTGCAGCAGGCGACCTCGGGGCAGCTCGTCATGTCGGAGCGCCGGCGCGTGCTGCGCACGACGCCGATCACGGGGTGCACGTCGGTCACGCAGTGCGAGCAGCTCGCCGACTACGAGGCGACGCTCACGAGCGATCTCGATCCGTTCGCCCAGGAGCCACAGGACGACGCGCGCACGTGGGCGTGCGAGCCGGATCCGACGCGCTCGCCCGGCATCAACCGCTGCCAGCAGACCTGCACCGAGTCGAGCCAGTGCGACGCGGGCACGGTGTGCTCGGGCGGCTACTGCATCGAGGGCACGATCCCGCCGGAGGCTTGCGTGGCGGGGCTCCAGCGCTACTCGCTGCACGCGACCGAGGCGATGGTGGCGATCGGCACCCGCACCGGCTACTTGCACGGCGTGACCGAGGGCGCCGGCGGTCAGTGCGTGAAGGATCCGAACGCGAACCCGCTCCTCACCGGCCGCATCCCGCTGAACGTGCCGGCCTGCACGGGGGAGGGCTTCGACGTCGTCACCCCGAACCCGTGCCGCACGACGATCGCGCACACCGAGCTGGTGCCGAACTACACCGGCGCCGCGCCGCCGGCGCCGACGTGCCAGATCGGCACGCCGCCCGGCGTGATGCGGACGACGATGGTCGACGCGATCCGCTGGAAGAACCCGCTCATGACGCTCCACATCGTCAACCCGACGTACCCCGGCGACGAGGTCTGCAAGTACGACCGCGGCGGCGGGCTGGTCGACGTCCCGCACGTGTTCCCGGGCTACGCGTTCACGTTCCGCGTGATCGCGGGCTTCTCGCCGCAGACCGCCGGCGGCCTGGCGATCCTGCCGTCGAAGCTCGTGCGCTCGCCGGACGGGGCCGTGTGGATCATCGACGAGGGCGACAGCGATCCCTCGGCCATCGACGCGCCGCCCACCGGTGCGCCCAACTACCGGGGCCAGATCATCCGCGTCGACCCCGACGCCGTCGCCTCGGGCACGGTCATCCGGTAGGGTTCCGGCCGTTTTATTGCGCCCCCGCCGGGCCTGCGCGAACGTCGGGAGGCCATGGTGACGCGAACCTCCGAGCCCGAGCTGTACAAGGACAAGATCGAGGTCAGCCTGGACGGGCGCCAGATCTTCTACCTGTTCTTCGGCGGCGCGGTCGTCGCGTGCCTGGTGTTCGTCCTGGGCGTGATGGTCGGGCGCCGGCTCGAGGCGCGGTCGCACGTCGACCGCGCGGCGGCGACGTCGGCGCGCAAGGATCCGCTGGCCGCGCTCGACCGTCTGGCCGAGGGCAAGGGCGAGCTGACGTACCCGGCGGCGCTGCGCGGCGCGGACGCGCCGGTGGCGGAGGTCGATCGCGCGCTGCAGGCGGTCGCGCCGCGCGCGGAGAGCCAGAAGAAGCCGGAGGCCAAGGTCGAGGCGAAGCCCGAGGAGAAGAAGCCGGAGGCGAAGGTCGACGCGAAGGTCGACGCGAAGGTCGAGGCCAAGCCCCAGGAGAGGAAGCCGGAGTCGAAGGTCGACGCGAAGGTCGAGGCCAAGATCGACGCGAAGCCCGCGGCGAAGACGGAGGATGGCCCCGTCACGAAGCCGCAGCCCGCGTCTGGTGGCAAGGCCAAGTTCACCCTCCAGCTCTCGGCGTTCCAGGACAAGGCGGAGGCCGAATCGTTCCTCGCCACCGTGAAGCGCGCGGGCTACGGCGCCTACGTCGTGAGCGCGGAGGTCGACGGCAAGACGTTCTATCGCGTGCGCCTGGGCAACTACGGCACCTACGACGAGGCGGTCGCGGCCAAGGCCGAGTTCGAGCGCAAGGTGCCGAAGATCGCCTACGTCACGCGCCTCTGATCGGCCTCTCGGGCGATCGTGGTACGAACGTCCCCCGTGGGACGCACGTCGCCAGCCGATACGCCGCTCATGCGGCAGTTCCTCGACGTCAAGGAACGGTATCCGGACGCGATCGTCTTCTTCCGCCTCGGTGACTTCTACGAGATGTTCTTCGAGGACGCGGTCCTCGGCTCGGGCCTCCTCGACCTGACCCTCACCACGCGCGACAAGGGCAAGGTCGACGCGGTGCCGATGTGCGGCGTCCCGCACCACGCCGCCCGCGGCTACGTCGCGCGCTTGACCGAGCTCGGCCACAAGGTGGTCATGTGCGAGCAGGTCGAGGATCCCAAGCTCGCCAAGGGCCTGGTCAAGCGCGAGGTCGTGCGCGTCGTCACGCCCGGGGTGGTGGTCGACGAGGAGTCGCTCGATCCGCGCGCGCCGCGCTACCTGGCGGCGCTCGTGCCGGCGGCCGCGGCGGGCGCGGAGGCCGGC
>JAIOII010001543.1 GCA_019912685.1 Kofleriaceae bacterium | reverse complement strand
GCGTGCGCATCCCGCGCCAGGTTCGCGACCTGCCGCGGGATGCGCACGCCGCCCGGCCCCGTCGCCAGATCGAGCGGGCCGAGCCCGAGGGCCGCGACCTGGAGCTCCTCCTGATAGACGCGGGCGAGGAGGTCGGCCTTGAGCTCCTCCTGACCGCGGAGGTGCGCGGGCAGGGGCGCCTGCGTGTAGAGGAGGGATCCGGCGTCGACCACGACGACCGGCCCGCGGGTCCGGGCGTCCGCCACGAGCTGGGCGGTCCGGGCCAGATCCCCAAGCGGGTCGGTCGTGCAGCCGCAGGGCTCGATCTGGCCACGCAGCTCCGCCAGGGCGAACAAGGTGAAGGTGGTGCCACCCGCCGCCGAGCCGCCCGTCTTGCCGTTGCCCGGACAGCCCGCCAGCACGAGGGCGCAGACGATCACCCAAGGTCGCATGGCGACTGCATATACCACGCTTGACACCCCCGGACCCGGACTGTAGATTGCGCCGCTCTCAATCCCTCCGGCCGATGCGTTGCATCGGTTCGGAGCCGATTACCAAGGGCTGTGTAACGAGCCAACGTACGTCGAGGCATCCATGGTCGTGCTCCGTCTCTCCCGTCAGGGCGCCAAGAAGCGCCCGTTCTACCGCATCGTCGCCGCCGACAAGCGTCGTCCGCGCGACGGTCGCTTCATCGATCTGATCGGCACGTACGATCCGCGCACCAAGGCGTTCAAGATCGACAACGAGCGCTACGAGCACTGGGTCAAGCACGGCGCGCAGCCCTCGGCGACGCTCCACAGCCTGATCCTTCGCACCAAGCGCGCGGCCGCGGCCGCCGCCAAGGCCTGAGGCGCGAGGCCGGCCCATGGCGCCCGAATCGCCCGACATCGCGGAGCTGGTCCGGTTCATCGCCAAGAACCTCGTCGACAAGCCCGACGAGGTTCACATCGCGCTCGTCGAGGAGCGGCAGGCTTCCGTCTACGAGCTCGAGGTCGCGGAGAGCGATCTCGGCAAGGTCATCGGCCGCGGCGGCAAGACCGCCCGCGCCCTGCGCACCCTGGTCAACCAGGTCGCGCCCCGCGGGCGCAAGCGCATCCTGGTCGAGATCCTCGAATAATCGCGCGCGTGATGCCGGCCGCGCGGGTATCCATCGGCGTCGTCTCCAAGGCGCACGGGATCCGCGGCGAGGTGGTCGTGATCCTGCACGACCCGGCGTCGACGGCCCTCGACGAGGTCGACACCGTGTACGTCGGCGGCGTCGCGCGCGCCGTCGTGCAGGCGCGCAACACCGGCGGCGCGTACCTGCTCGCCGTCGAGGGCATCACGGATCGCGACGCGGCGGCCGCGTTGCGCGGCGCGGTCGTCGAGGTCGACCGCGCCGAGCTCGCGCTCGACGAGGACGAGGTGCTGCTCGCCGATCTCGTCGGCTGCAGGTGCGTGCTCCCCGACGGCACCGCGTGGGGCGAGATCACCGGCGTCGAGCTCGGGGTGCAGGACCGGCTCGTGGTGCGCGACGGCGACGTCGAGCGCCAGCTCCCGGTCGTCGACGCGTTCATCGCGAGCATCGATCTCGAGGCCGGCGTGGTCACCGTGACGCCGCCCGAGGGCCTGCCGGAGGAGCCGATCCGGGGACGAACGTCGACATGACGCGGTTCACCGTCGTCAGCATCCTCCCCGAGATCGTCGACCAGGCGCTGGCGCACGGCGTCGTCGGGCGCGCGCGCGCCGCCGGCGCGCTCGCGATCGGCTTCGTCAACCCGCGCGACTTCACGACCGACCGCCACCGCTCGGTCGACGACACGCCGTACGGCGGTGGTCCGGGCATGGTGATGAAGTGCGAGCCGCTCGTCGCGGCGATCGAGTCGGCCTGCGCCGCCGCGCCGGCGCATCGCGTCCTCCTGTCGCCCGGCGGGCGCCCGCTCGATCAGGCGCGGGTGCGCGCGCTCGCGGCGCACGAGCACGTCGTCCTCGTGTGCGGGCGCTACGAGGGCGTCGACGAGCGCGTGATCGAGACGGCGATCGACGAGGAGCTCTCGATCGGCGACTTCGTCCTCACCGGGGGCGAGCTCGCCGCGGCGTGCGTCGTCGACGCGGTCGCGCGCCTCCTGCCCGGCGTGCTCGGCGACGCGGCGTCGGCCGAGGACGAGTCGTTCTCGTCGCCGCTCCTCGAGTACCCGCAGTACACGCGCCCGGCGGTGTTCCGCGAGCGGCCGGTGCCGGAGCTCCTCGCCGGCGGCAACCACGCGGCGATCCGCGCGTGGCGTCGGCGCGAGTCGCTGCGGCGGACGGCGGTGCGCCGGCCCGATCTGTTCGCGCACCTGCGCCTGACGAAGGAGGACGAGAAGCTCGCGGGTGGGCTGCCCGAGCTCGACGTCGCGTCGCGCACGACGGTGGCGCTCGTCCACCATCCGGTGCTCGATCGCACGGGCGCGCGCGTCACCACCGCGGTCACCAACCTCGACCTGCACGACATCGCGCGCTCGGCGGCGACCTACGGCCTGTCCGGGTACCACGTCGTCACGCCGGTCGAGAGCCAGCGCGAGAAGGCCGCGCACATCGCGACCCTGTGGCAGGAGGAGCAGAAGGAGTGGCGCGCGAAGGCGCTGCGCCTGTGCACCACGGCCGCGTCGATCGACGAGTCGATCGCGGTTCTCACCCGCGAGTACGGGCAGCCTCCGGTGGTCGCGGCGACCTCGGCCGACCCCGCGCGCTTCGTCCACGCGGCGCGCGTGACGCCCGCGGCGCTCGTGCGCGAGCTGCAGGGGGCGCCGGGAGTGCCGCTGCTCGTCCTGTTCGGGACCGGGTGGGGCCTGGCCGACGCCGAGCTGACCCAGGTTTCACGAATCATCACGCCGATCTCCGGGCGTCCGGCCTGGAACCACCTGTCGGTTCGCAGCGCGGTGGCGATCCTGCTAGATCGCCTGTTCGGCCTGCGTGACGCCTGGGTCCACGAGCATTGACACCCCCTGGGCTTTCTGGCAGAAACACGCGTCCCAGCAACGCCTTTCGGCGAAGGCAGCCATGAGCGCGCACAAGATTCTCGATAGCATCGACAAGCAGAGCCGCCGTCAGGCGTCGCTGCCCGAGTTCCGCCCCGGCGACTCGATCAAGGTCTGGGCGAAGATCCGCGAGGGTGAGAAGACCCGCCTCCAGGCGTTCGAGGGCGTGTGCATCCGCCGCTCTCGCAAGGGCGCGCGCTCGACGTTCACCGTCCGCAAGATCTCGTACGGCGTCGGCGTCGAGCGCATCTTCCCGGACAACTCCCCGAACATCGACCGCGTCGAGGTGCTCGCGCGCGGCAAGGTTCACCAGTCGCGCCTCTTCTACCTGCGCGACCTCCAGGGCAAGGCGGCGCGCATCAAGGAGCGCGGCCAGCAGCTCGAGGCGGCCGAGCCCGAGACTGCCGCCGAGGGCGCCAGCGCCGACGAGGCGGGCGCCGCTCCGGCCGAGGCCAAGGAGAAGCTCAAGGGCCGCGGCAAGCGCAAGAAGAAGAAGGAAGGCGCGGCCGCGGCCGTCGCCGAGTAGGTCTGAAGCCTTGACCTGAGGCCTCGCCTGAGGCCTGGTGAGCCGTAGTGCCCACCACGCAAGGAAGGCCTCAGGCATCAGGCCTCAGGAAGAAGGCCTCGGGCATCAGGGGTCGGTAGTCACATCATGGGAGGCGGGTTGTGGGACGAGAGCGACTGGATTACGGCGAGCGCGGTGAAGATCGCGCGGCCCGCGCGCTGAGAGCGCGAGGCTACGCGATCGTCGAGCGCAACTTCCGCTGCAAGGCGGGCGAGCTCGACCTGGTCGCGCGCGATCGCGGCACGCTGGTGTTCGTCGAGGTGCGCACCCGCGCCGACGATCGTTTCGGCGGTGCGCTGCAGGCCGTCGGCTTCTGGAAGCAGCGCCAGGTCGTGCGCGTCGCGCGCGCCTATCTCGCATTACGTCGCCCCAGGTTCGACACGTGTCGCTTCGACGTCGTCGCGATCACCGGCCCCGAGCTCGTGATCATCCAGGACGCGTTCCGCGCCTGAACGACAAAGGCCTCGGACCGTGAGGCCCGAGGCCTTCTTCCTGAGGCCTGACGCCTGAGGCCTTCCTTGCGTAGTGGGCACGACGGCTCACCAAGGCATCAGGCGAGGCCTTCCTTGCGTAGTGGGCACCACGGCTCGAGGCCTCAGGCCGAGGCCTCAGGCCGAGGCCTCAGGGACAGTTCGGATACGCCGCGTTGCCCGCGCGATCCGGAAGGTTGCAGCAGGCGTTGGCGGCGTTCGACGGATCGCACGCCTCGGGCGTGTCCAGCGTGCCGTCCTCCGGGAGGATCACGTAGTCCTTGCAGATGCAGACCTTCTCGCAGCAGAAGGGACCGACGACGAGCGGGACGCCGCACGTGAAGCCGGTGACGCACGGCGACTCGGGGACC
The DNA here is from genome assembly GCA_019912685.1 of Kofleriaceae bacterium. Classification (GTDB taxonomy): domain Bacteria; phylum Myxococcota_A; class Polyangia; order Haliangiales; family Haliangiaceae; genus UBA2376. The sequence goes on along the minus strand of JAIOII010001543.1, from coordinate 8,213 downwards.
TTGTCGCAGTCGCCGTCGTCCTCGCACGAGTCGGTGCACAAGCCGCGGTTCGCGGCGAGCTGGCGGAAGCCCTCGGGCGTCGTCTTGCCGGCCGCGAGCGGAACCTTGAGGCAGAGCTTGCTCTGGCAGTCGAGCGACGGCGAGCCCATGACCGCCTCGGTCGCGCCCGTGTTCTCCACGCCGAGGTCGCAGATGCGCCCTACGGGGTTATCGCACGCGGCGAGCAGTGCGACGAGACAGAGTGCTCCGAGTCGAGTGATGCTGCGCGCCATGTGGTCCATCCGTGGTTAGTCACCAGGCGAGACGTATCCCGTCACGGGCCGTATCCGATAGAAGCGACACACGGCCCCGGGGTGTATCGACGACGCGATAATAAAAAGCGGGTCACCGAAGTCAAGATGACGGCTGGGTTTTCGCCAGGGCCGTGATGTCCGGCCTCCGGACATCGCGTTTGTCATCACGCGTCATCGACGGTCATCGGCGAAGGGATCTTTCTCTGCAACCGGCGCTCGCGGCGTGTGTCGGGACTTCGATGCTCCACGCGCGCAAACCTCCGCGCTGTCATCCAGGCATGGGTGCCTTGACAAGTGCGCGCGGCCACGTCGATGATTCCGCCGCCCATGAGGCCCGCGCCACGCCTCACGTTTCTTACCAGACGTGCGAGGTGAGTGGGGGGTGGGGAAGGGCGACGCGGACCGTCACGAAAGCTCCCGGAGGAACCTGATGCGCCGTCTACTTTCCATGGCGTCCGTGATCGCGGCTACGCTCGTTCTGTCGCTCGGCACCCCGTCCGCCCAACCCAGAGGGGACGACGACCTCGAGATGGAGCCCGAAGGCGGTGCCTCGACGCCGGGCTCCAAGACGTTCGATCGCGCGATCGACCTCTATCGCAAGAAGGACTACTACTCGGCGTCCATCGAGCTGAAGAAGGTCCTCGACGGCGAGACCGGCGACGACGACGCGCACAAGCAGCGCGCCGACTTCTACATGGGCAAGACCCTGTACAAGATGGGCTACTACGCCGGCGCCCTGAACTACTTCGAGAAGATCTCCGACGCCGGCGCCGAGCACGGCTACTACTCGGCGTCGCTCAAGTGGCTCGCGGCGCTCTCCCGCGTCCTCCCCGAGACCTCGGGCATCCTCGAGAAGATCGGCAAGTACGACCCGTCGGCGCTCGACGAGCCGATCATGGATCAGGTCCGCGACGAGCTCTACTTCCTCCTCGGCCGCCACTTCTACACGAAGGGCGAGCTCGACAAGTCGATCGAGCTCTTCAACCGGGTGAACGAGTCGAGCCCGTTCTTCATGAAGGCCAAGTTCTTCGAGGGCGTCGCCTACGTGCGCAAGTACGAGGGCCGCCCCGCCGGCGAGGCGTTCAAGAAGATCCTCGAGATCGCGCGCGAGCGTCCGCCCCAGTACAAGGCCGACGAGATCCAGCGCTTCGAGGAGCTCGCCATCCTCCAGATGGCGCGCGTCTTCTACTCGACGCAGGACTTCGACAAGGCGATCCGCTACTACGAGAAGCTCGAGCAGAGCTCGCCGGAGTGGACGAACTCGCTGTTCGAGGCGTCGTGGGCGTACTTCCTCAAGACCAACAACCCCAAGGCGCTCGGTAACATCCACACGCTCAACGCGCCGTACTTCGAGGACCAGTTCTTCCCGGAGTCGGTGCTCCTCAAGTCGGTCATCTACTACAAGTACTGCCAGTACGACCGCGCGCTCGAGGCGGTGGCCGAGTACGACACCAAGTTCCGCCCGCTGCGCAAGAACCTTCAGGACGTCGTCGCCAAGTACGAGGACAACGCCGAGTTCTACGAGTACGTGAAGAAGATCATGGCGAACAAGGCGGGCCTCGACGAGGTCACCCAGCGCCTGGTCATCTCGGTGCTCGGCGACAAGACCCTGGCCAAGACGTTCGCGTGGGTCGACGAGCTCGACAAGGAGCTCAAGGCGCTCTCCGCCTCCGACAAGGCGTGGCAGACGACCGCGATCGCGGGCGAGGTCAACACCGAGCTCGAGGTCCGCAAGTCGCTCGCCCAGGCCGACGCCGGCAAGCTCGCCAAGGAGCGCATCAACCGCCTCATCGGCGAGCTCCAGCTCCTCGGCCGCGACGGCATCAAGATCAAGATCGAGGTGCTTAACGCCAAGGCCGGCCAGATCAGCGCGGCCGGCAAGGGCGAGCGCATCGGCGCCTCCCACAAGGAGGACCCGATCATCGTCGACGACGAGCACTTCGTCTGGCGCTTCAACGGCGAGTACTGGAAGGACGAGCTCGGTTACTACCGGTTCAAGGTCCGAAACCAGTGTCCCAAGAACTGAACTGACTCAACCGACCGGGATCCGACCAGCCCCTGAGGTACTTCATGCACAAGCGAACTCTCGGCATCGTCACCCTCGGAGCGATCTTCGCGACGGCCGCGATGGCCATCGCTCCGAACCACGCGGCGGCGCAGAAGACACGCTACACGCGCACGACGTCGGTGAAGGTCGACGTCAAGCTGTCCGAGCGCACGAAGCCGAAGCCCAAGAAGGACACGACACCGCAGGGGCCGTCGGTCACCGCCGACATGGTGCTCGAGCTCGAGGGCGCGGTCGGCGACATCCGCAAGGAGCAGATCCAGCTGCTCGAGACCCTCATCGAGGACACGCCCGACTCGGACGTCGCCGAGAAGGCTGACCTCTTCTTCCGCCTGGGTCAGACCCACGCCCAGATGTCGCGTTACCACCGCCTGAAGGCGGTCGAGAACACGATCAAGGCCGACACGGCGAAGAAGGACAAGGCCAAGTTCCAGAACGCGGCCAAGCAGCACAAGAAGAGCTCGGAGGACGCGCTCAAGAACGCGGTCCGTACGTACAAGCGGCTGGCCGACAACGAGAAGTTCAAGTCCTACCCGCGCATGGACCAGGCGCTGTTCGCGTTCGCGTACACGCTCCAGCAGGGCAAGTACATGAAGGAGGCGCGGCAGATCTATCACCGCCTCCTCACCGAGTACCCGCAGTCGAAGTACGTGCCCGACGCGTACCTCGCGTTCGCGGACTACTACTTCCAGGAGAACCAGCTCGCCAACGCCGAGGCCTTCTACAAGAAGGTGCTGCTCTTCCCCAAGAGCAACGTGTACTCGTACTCGAACTACATGCTCGGCTGGGTCTACCTCAACCTGACCCGGCACGAGGAAGCCGGTAAGCAGTTCCTCGCGGTCATCCGCGACACCGAGGGCGTGAAGAAGCAGGAGACGCTCAACCGCGCCTCCAAGAAGGACTTCGTTCGCGCGTTCTCCGAGTTCGGCAACGTCACCAAGGCCTGGCAGACGTTCAACAAGATCGACGACAAGTACGCGTTCACGATGTTCGAGCTGCTCGCCGACTTCTACACGGAGCAGGGCAAGAGCGACAAGTCGATCTACGTGTACCGCGCGCTCATCAAGGAGGCGCCCAAGCACAAGAACGTCTGCCTCTGGCAGTACAACATCGCGACGGCGATGCTGTCGGCGCCCGGCGCGTCGAACGCCAGCAAGGTGGAGGAGATCGAGCGCCTGGTGAAGCTCTACGGCGCGCTCGACGGCAAGAAGATCCTGCCCCCGGCCGAGGCGAGCGAGTGCCACGACAACGCCGCGGCGATGTCGGGTGAGATGGCGCGCGCGTACCACAACGAGTCGATCAAGACCAAGAACCCCGAGACGCTCGCCTACGCCGACAAGCTCTACAACGTCTACCTCGAGGTCTTCCCCAACGCGCCCGACTACGGCGACACCCAGTACTATTACTCGGAGCTGCTCTGGTCGCGCGCCGACAGCGAGACCAACCCGCGCATGCAGACCGAGCTCTGGGAGAACGCGGCGGTCTCGTTCACCAACGTCGTCAAGACCGGCAAGGTCGATCAGAAGCTGCTCAAGGAGTCGGCGTACGCCGCCGTCCTCGGCTGGAAGAACGCCCTCGCCGTCGACCCGCGCGTGAAGGTCGCGCCGCTCGAGTTCAAGGACGACGGCAAGGAGCAGAAGGTCCCCGAGCCGCAGCCGATCCCCGAGCGCGAGAAGAAGATGCTCGACGCCTTCGACATCTACATCAACTACATCAAGGACCCGAACGACGAAGAGCTCGTGGGGATGAAGTTCCTCAAGGCGAACATGTACCGGCGCTACAACCACTTCGACGAGGCGCTGCCGCTGTTCGAGGACATCATCAAGAAGCACGCGAAGCACGAGACCGCGTACTACTCGGCCAACATCATCATCGACATCCACATCATCCGGAACGAGAACGTGAAGGTCGCGGAGTGGGCGAAGTGGGTCATGGACAACCCCAAGTTCATCTCCGCCAAGGAGGACCAGGACCGCACCGATCTGCAGGAGCGCGCCGGCTCGATCATGGCGGTCGCCGAGCGCAAGATCCTCGAGCAGGTCGAGGCCGAGGCGAAGAAGACCGGCGACTACGCCAAGTACGTCCAGTGCGGTAACGGCTACCTCAAGCTCTTCAACGACACCGTCAAGAAGAACCCGGACGTCGGCGTCGAGGAGAAGATGGACCAGGTCCTCTACAACGCCGGCGTGTGCTTCGAGGAGGGCCGCTCGCTGTCGGCCGCGATCTCGGTCTACGTCGAGCTGATGGATCGCTTCCCGTCGTCGAAGCAGTCGGCGCGCGCCCTCGCGCGCCTCGGCAACGTCTACGCCCGCGTCGCCTACTACGACAAGGCGTCGGCGAACTTCGAGGAGTACGCCAAGAAGTACGCCAAGGAAGACGACGCGTACAAGGCGATGAACGACGCGGTGTTCTACCGCAAGGGCATCGGCGACGACGACAAGGCGATCGAGAACACCAAGACGTTCATCTCCAAGTTCGGCAGCGGCAAGAAGGGCCAGGCGGACGCCGCCTCGGCGTTCTTCTCGCTCGCGTCGATCTACGAGAAGCGCGGCGACCTCAACGTCGTCGTCGATCACTACCGCGCGTACATCAAGAAGTACGGCTCGGTCGGCGGCGGCGACCGGCTGGTCGCCGCGTACGGCCGCATCGGCCAGATCCTGTGGCAGCAGAGCTGCCCGGTGAAGACGGTCGACGGCTCGTGCATCAAGATCGCCCGCGAGCGCGCCGTCGGCAAGGCGTCGAAGAAGCGCCGCAAGGGCGACGTGACCCGCACGCAGTGCGGTCCCGAGACCAAGATCAAGCTGACCGTCGTGACCCGCGACGCCAAGAAGGCCAAGGAAGCGATGAAGGCCTTCGGCCAGGCGATCAGCGAGTTCGAGCGCAAGGGCGGCAAGTTCCCCGGCGGCGACGAGCGCACCGCGCGCTACTGGTACGCGCTCTCGAAGTTCTACAACGCCGAGGACGACTACGAGAAGTTCCTCTCGATCAAGTTCCCCGAGAAGCTCAACTTCGATCCGGCCAAGAAGGCCGAGGCCGAGAAGTCGCTCAAGCGCTTCGACTCCTGGTTCAAGGAGAAGGAGAAGCTCGGCGGCGCCGCGGCCGGTCAGTACTCGAAGCTCATCTTCGACATCAAGGAGCCGCAGAACGCGATCGCGGGCGCCGCGCGCATCGGCCAGGTGTCGCAGAACTTCTCCGACGCCCTCTACACCGCCGAGATCCCGGAGAACATCCGCAAGTACGAGGAGGCGGTCGACATCTACTGCGAGACCCTGGAGGCCAAGGCCGAGCCGCTCGAGAACACCTCGCTCGACGCGTTCTCGGCGTGCCTCAAGACGTCGACCGACTTCGGCTGGTTCTCGAGCTGGTCGAAGCTGTGCGAGCGCGAGCTCGGACAGATCAAGCCCGAGGACTTCCCCACGGCATCGGAGCTGCGTGCCGAGCCGGGCTCCGGTGAGGTGCCCGTCCGCGACGTCGAGCCGGCAATTCTGAAGGTCGAGTAGTCGACCTCTGGGCAAGGTGGAGATAAGCACCATGAAGAAGCTCTCAGCCATCCTGATCACCGGCTCACTGGTCCTCGCCGCCGCGTGCGGCGGCTCGCCGAAGAGCGGCCTGCAGAAGGGCACGAAGGACGTGCCGCCGCCGCCCGACATCACCGCCACGCCGCCCGACGTCGCCGTCGGTGGCGGGGACGTGAAGCGCGAGATCTCGGCCGACGCCAAGGGTGACTACGCCAAGGCCGCCGAGTTCTACGCCGCCCAGACGACCTGGTCGGAGTCGACGTGCCGCCAGGCCGCCGATCGGTTCGCGTCCGTCGCGCGCGCCCACAAGTCGCTGGTCGAGGCGCAGTACATGGTCGGCCGCAGCTATCACAACTGCAACCTGGCGAAGGAGGCCGAGGAGGCCTACCAGGAAGCGCTCAAGATCCGTCCCGAGGGCGGTGGCGTCCCGATCGCGCTCGCCGCGTCGATCTCGAACATCGGCGAGCTCTACTACGCCGCCGGCAAGGCCGACGGCGCCAAGCAGTGGTGGGAGAAGGCGATCAAGGCCAACCCCAAGCTCGCCGCCGCGTACGTGAACCTCGCCGTCCTCCAGCTCGACCAGCTGCGCCGCACGAAGGACAACGCGGCGTGGAAGAAGCTCGAGGAGGACACGCGCAAGAAGCTGTCGATCTCGCTCGCCATCGACAACGAGAACGTCCGGGCCTACACGGTCTACGGCCTCGTCTACATGGAGGGCTACCAGAAGAACCGCAACCGCCTCGACCTCGCCAAGCTGCTGCTCGAGGAGGGCGAGAAGCGCAACGCCAAGTACGCGCCGCTCCAGCACGCGCTCGGCTTGCTCGCGCTCAGCAAGAACAACCTGACCGACGCGCTCGGCCGGTTCCAGGCGGCGGTCGAGCTGGACGGCAACTTCGCCGAGGCGCGGCAGAACGTCGGGCTCATCACGCTCGGCACGCGCCGCTACGACGTCGCGAAGGAGCAGTTCGAGAAGGTGCTCTCGCTCGAGCCCAAGAACTACGACGCGCTCATCGGCCTCGGCGTCGCGCAGCGCGGCCTCGGTGACTTCAAGGCGGCCGAGGAGACCTACAACAAGGCCAAGGCGCTCGACGGGCGCCGCGGCGAGGCCTACTTCAACCTGGGCGTGCTCTACAAGGCGTTCCTCGCCTCCAAGGAGAACGACCTGACGGCGTCGCAGGAGAAGTACCGGACGGCCAAGAAGTTCTTCGAGGAGTACCTCCGCAAGGACGGGCTCACGGCGGACGACAAGGAAGAGGCCCAGCAGAACATCAAGGACTGCGACAAGGTCGTGAAGCAGATCGACGAGTTCAAGAAGATGGAGGCGGCGCAGAAGGCGATGATGAACAACCAGCCCCAGCCTCCGCCGGCGCCGGCGCCGGCTCCCAAGTGACTTGAATCATTGAACTGGAGTGGGCGGGATCGGCCCGCCGTCGATGATCGTCTCGGGCTAAGATTTCGAGACGAAAACGGGAACCGAAACTGACCGGTGGTGTCGGAAGGCTCGATGGAGGCCTCGCACACCCCCCGGCGCACCCGAGGAGATGTCATGCGTACCCTCCGTGTTTGTTTGGCGATCGCTTTCCTTGGCCTGGCCGTGAGCCCGGCGGCTGCGCAGAACGCAGGCAACGCCGGCAAGGCCAAGGTGAAGGTCTACGACTTCTCGGGCGACACGATCGAGGGCGACCTGATCAAGCCCGAGGGCACGACGGTCGATGCGATCGACTTCGCCAAGCACTCGAGCCTCATCCGTATCCGCAAGGACTTCATCGCAGAGATCCTCAAGTCCGCCGAAGACTTGTGATCGGCTCGCGCGTTCCGTAACGCGCGCACCGGTCATGGGTCGGAAGGCAGCTCTGCTCGCTCCTCCGAGGAGAATCCCATGGCCGGTGGCAAAGTACCTCTCACATTCCGACTGTTCAAAGGCGAGGAGCTGATCCGCGAGGAGAAGCTGACGCTGCCCGTCATCAAGGTGGGCAAGCTGTCCTCGTCGCACCTGCGGCTCGACGACAAGAACGTGAGCCGCATGCATGCGCTCATCGAGGTCACGGGCCCCGGTGACGTGAGCATCATCGACCTCTCGTCGACGACCGGCACGTTCGTCAACGGCCAGAAGGTCAACAAGGCCAAGCTCCAGTCGGGCGACTCGATCGTCATCGGCGAGACCCGCATCGAGGTCACGATCGGTGGCGCCGAGGAGGACGACGACCTGCCGACCAAGGTGCAGGCGGGGCCGTCGGGTCCGGTCGCCGGCGTGATCGCCTCGACGCCGCGTCCCCCGATCCCGGCCGCGGCCTCGGCGCCCACCATGGTCGGCGCCCCGGCCGCGCCGCCGCCGAT